>JBDTMS010000182.1:0-7395 GCA_039934195.1 Betaproteobacteria bacterium | reverse complement strand
AGCGCTGATCGATGGTCCAGTCGCCGTGCTCGGGCGGTTCAGCGCCTTCGGCCGCGGCGCCGTGCTTCGCTACTTTGTTCAGCTGGCGTTGCATCTCACCGGCTCTCGCACTCTGAGCTCCTATCTCGGATCTTCAGTCTACATCCGGTTGCAGGGAGCCGCTGTGTACCGAGCAGACAAGTGACGCTATGGCAGCTGTGCCCTGTTGCGGGACGACATGAAACTTCCCGGAACCAAGCTATTCGATAGAATCGACGGCGAGCAGCGATACTGCGCCAGCGGCTATCAGGTTACGGCCGCGATTGCGCTTCGAGAACAACGATAGCGAAACGATGAATGAAGATTGCAACTTGGAACGTCAATGGGATCCGCGCCCGCGAGGCGCAATTGTGCGATTGGCTCGAGCGCGATCGCCCCGACGTACTGTGCCTGCAGGAGCTGAAAGCAGAGCCGGCGCAGATTCCCGATCGCTGCAAACTGGCGGACTACCACGCTTACTGGCACGGGACGCGTGGCTATTCGGGGGTGTCGCTGCATCTAAACAAAGCGCTGCTGGATGCAGATCCGGAATTCAGCCACCCTGAATTCGACATGGAAACGCGTATTGTCCAGGTGTCGCTCGGCAACACGGTGTTCGCTTCGGTCTACGTTCCCAACGGCGGCAAGAATTACCCTGCCAAGCTCGACTTTGTTACGCGCCTCGCGGCGTGGTCGAAAGCGCTGCACGAGCAAGGCCGCGAGGTCATCTTGTGCGGCGATATCAACATTGCTCGCATGGAAGTCGACGTGCATCCGCGCGAACGCAGGACGGACCTGATCGGCCAGCGCGCGGAGGAACGCGAGTTGTTCGACGCGCTGCTCGGCGGCAACCTCGTGGATGTCGGCCGTGCGATGGACCCCGACAACGAGCGGTTATTTACCTGGTGGCCGCCCTGGCGCAGCATGCGTCAGAAGAATATCGGCTGGCGCATCGACTACATCCTTGCCTCGCGCACGATTGCCGATCGTGCCGTAAGCTGCTCGGTACTGGCAGACGTCGGCACCAGCGATCACGCACCGGTGATGATGACTACTGCATGAGCAGCGCCCCGGTCCGCAGTCCGGCCCTACTGGCTGAAGTCAGCCGCTGGCGACCTGCGAACGCCGTCTACGCTAATAGACGCGCGGAATACGAAAAGACGGGAAATTCCCGACGCGGTACCATGTCTGACGCCGGCTAAGTGGGAAAGCGAGACGCAGCATTCTGCTTTTAAACTCGGCGCGATTGACCTGTTTAGCTGTCTGCCTTTCAGTAGGGAATCGCTACCCTAGGACGCCGGCCGTGGCGCGAGTCGCGCCGGTGACTGACGTAAAAATTCCAACGGAGGAAATGTCATGGCTAGTGGAGTCCAAATCCATCCCGCAGTCGACGACGGTGTGAAACCCGGCGCCGCCAACTTCGCCGGTGGCACCTTGTCTTGCAACTGCGCACAAAACAAAGTCACCGTTACAATCGGCGCGCAGACTGCGCACAACCACGTGTGTGGGTGCACGAAGTGCTGGAAACCGGCCGGCTCGCTGTTCTCGCAAGTTGCCGTGGTATCACGCGACAAAGTCGATGTGACCGCAAACAAGGAAAAGCTCAAACCGATTAATGCAGAAGCCACGATTCAACGCTGGGCGTGCAAGGACTGCGGCGTTCACATGTACGGGCGGATCGAGAACAAGAACCATCCGTTCTACGGTTTGGATTTCATCCACACCGAGCTGTCGAAAGAGCAGGGCTGGTCTGCACCCACGTTCGCCGCTTTCGTATCGTCGATTATCGAATCGGGCGCAAACCCGGAAAACATGGGCGGTGTTCGGTCGCGACTGAAAGAGCTCGGGTTAGAGCCTTACGATTGCCTGTCTCCGGTACTCATGGATGCGATCGCGACGCACACAGCGAAAGCTGCCGGGACGCTAAAATGACAGCCGTGCTAGCGTATTAGGCGCTCTGAGTTAGCAGCGATGGCGGCCCGGTAGCAACTCGATCAGGCCGCCTCTTCTCTCTAGCCTGCCGATGTTCTGCCAATCCTCACGTTAACGGGCAGTCGCCGCGAGCGCGGCCCAGGGCATCGACGATGTTCGCGGTGCTGCGCATCCGCGAACTCTGTGTTGAAACAAGCGCCGAAGACTGCAGGCCGGGTAAGCTCAAGCGTATTTACTGCGCGTCCGCAACGCCGTGCGCTTGTATGCACTGTTCGTAGACTTGATCGGCCTGGTGATAGAGCAAGGCCGTCGCGCCGTGGTTGGAATCCGGATACGGATTGGTGGACGCGTTCTGATAGGAATCGGTCATCCGAACGCGCCAAGCTTCTGCCTCGTTGTGGCACTGGGCGCGTACGTCATGCGTCGCCTGCTCGGCGTCCGACATTTTGTTTTTCGCGAACATCGGCGATTCGCAGGCGGTCAAGCTCAACATTGCGAGCAGGCTTACCGCTAGAGGCTTGATCATTTTCATCTCCCGAGTTCGCAGTGGTAGAGCTTGGGGACGCAGTGGTCGTGCTTGTTCGTCGAGCATGTAACTACTTTCGTCCGCATGGAAACGCTTCTGCGAAGGCGCGTGCGGTAAGGCTCCACGCGCTGTAGCGGCGCGATTCCGAATGCTGTTTCAAAAATTTCAGCAGCGCATCGACCATCTGCCCGACGCGCACGTCGGTGGGAAAGCACGCTTCGTTGCCCACCAGTGCACCGCCTTTGGCGGTGTCGCGCATGATGTCCGCGATGGACAATACGTAGCCCGCGCACGCACCGGCATCGAACGACGATTCCTGTCCGGTGCACAGCGTTTCCAGCTCGGCGCCGGTGCCGGACCACCCTGCTGCGAATGCCGCAGGGGCGCTGGACAACAATACAACAACCAGGAAGATTGCTCGCATGGCAGAAAATCAGACTCATTCGCGCCGCGGCACAGGACGCGATGTATTCATCGCGAGCCGCGCTTACGCGTCGATCAAGATGTTACCCGGTCCACCGGGAAAGCGCGACCGAGACTGTCGCACGCAGGCGCCAGCGCGCGACACTTACGGGTGAGCGATTCGCTAGTGTCTTGAGTCAGAATCCGGGTGATCAAACTTCGAGATCTCCGGCATGCAACGACATAGACATCGTTGGCGCACCGCCTTCGGTGTAAAAATGGACCAGGTGAGTGCCAGCTAGGCGTCGCGCCGCGGCGAATATCAGCAATACTCGTTAGGCGCGCAACCCCATGACGCTCGTCTGGTCGGTTTTCTTGGCAGCGAATTTCCGACTCAAGACACTACGGACGCACGGCGGGCAGTGATGCGGCGTCGGCGAGATTGGGACACTTCGGGTGGCCGTAGCCGCTCGCGCTTTGTCCGTTGACGATATCGAAGATGATGTTGTCCGGACGCTCGGGGTCACCGGACACACCCTTCACCGCGCGCAGATGATCGAGCTTCAGCGCATTGCGGATGCGCCAGGCGATCATGTGATCGGCGCACGAAGTATCCCCGCTGGCGCCCAGCGCGCCGATGACTTTGTGTTCTTCGTTGTACAGCGCGAGGCCGCCGCCGAAGACATTGACGCCGCCGATGCGCCGTCCCACCATCGGATCGTTTGCCTGTCCGTAGCGGTCCGGCTCGCCGCGGTAGGCGACATCGGGATCGACCGGATTACTGAATTGCAGTCCATAGAGAAATCCGCCGGGCTGCGCGCCGGCGTAGAGATTCGCGGTGGCAAGCGCGAGCCCCTGCGGCTGGTCGCCGCTTTGCGCGGGGGATGGCAGTGAAAAGCTATTCGCCGTGTTGGCTTTCTGCGCCGAAATAACGCGGCTGCCGGGCCATTGCGATTGTCGATCGGCTCCCGAAAAAGCGACCGCGCAGACGATGCCGTCGCGGTTGACGATGGGTCGCCCACTCATCCATATCGAGCCCGCTCGTTTCGAGCTTGACCGCATTCACGAGCGCACCCTTGAGCTGCTCATGTGTCGGCAGACCCTTGCAGCCGTTGTGGCTGCTGGTCTCGTTGTCGGCGACTGCGCCGCACGCCGCGAACATACCAGCGGACATTACGAGTGCGAGAGCGGCCGCTTGGTGCTGCACATTCATGTACGCCTCCTGCATTGATGAATTGACGAGCGTAGCGGTTCAAACTGCTGTTGATTCAGCGTGCGTGTGGGTTCAACGCGGGTGTTGGTTCAATGTGCGTATGTAGGAGACGAGCTTCCAGATCACTTCGCTGCCGAGGTTTCGGAACGACGGCATGCCGTTCGGGCGGCCTTGCAACACCGAGAGATAAATGTTCCCCGGCTCGCCGCCATAGATCCAGTCGTCATCGCTCAGCGGCGGGCCCATACCGCCGCCGCCCAGCGGAGCGTGACAGCCGCTGCAGTTCATCGCATCGAATAGCGAGCGTCCCTGCGCGATCGCCTGCTTGTCGCCTTCGTACGGATTTTTCAGCACCGGACCGGCGTGGCCGCCGATCACATAACCGCCGATCGGCGCCGTCATCAACTGCTCGGTTGCCGCATTAGTTTTGTTGTCCTGGCGAGTGGAATCCTGCGCCGGCGCTGCGCACGCGATCACCGCGATCCAGCATCCAACAATCGATTTCATCCAGAGCGTCTGCATGATCGAGTGCGCAGCGCTATTGCAATTTGCCGGACGGCACCGGCGCTACGCCAGCAACGTCGTCAGGCAATGCGAACACGTACAGCATCCCGCCCTGCGCGGTGTAGTCGCCGAGATCGGTCATCGCGTTGACGAAGCCGAGCGCCCCGTACGGAACTTTCTTGTCGAGATTGCCGGCAACGACCGCACCGGCCCAGCCGCCGGGTCCGGTTAGTACTGCGACGTACTGTTTGTTGTCGGGGCCGCGATAAGTGATCGGCTGGCCGATGACGCCGGAGCCCATGCGAAATTTCCACAGCACCTTGCCGCTCTTCGCGTCGACCGCCTTGATCCAGCGATCCATCGTGCCGTAAAACGCAACATCGCCCGCCGTCACGAGCGCACCGCTCCACACCGGAACTTTTTCTTCGATCGACCAGACGCGTTTATTGAGCACCGGATCCCATGCTGTGAACGCGCCGCGGTGGCCGCCGGGCTCGGCCTTCATGGACACCTTCGCGCCGACGAACGGTGTGCCGGCGATATAGCCGACCGGCACCGCTTCCATGTCCATGCACAGATTGTTGTGTGGCACGTAGAGCAGATTGGTCTGCGGCGAATACGCCATCGGCTGCCAGTCTTTGCCGCCGGACGCAGCCGGACAAATGTTTTCGATCGTCTTGTTGAGGTCGGTATGTTTGGTCTCGACCATCACGGGGCGGCCGTTGGTCTTGTCGATGCGAGTGATCACGTTCACCGGGGCGTACGGCTCCGCAGAGACGATCTCGCCGGTCAAGCGATCGAGGATGTACATGAAGCCGTTGCGATCCGCATGTGCGAGCACGCGTCTGTTTTTGTTTTCGATGGTGAGATCGAGGAGCACGTTTTCGTTGACGGCGTCGTAGTCGTACAAATCATGCGGGTTGTATTGATATGCCCACTTCGCCATGCCGGTTTCCGGTTTGCGCGCGAAGATCGCCGTGGTCCAGCGGTTGTCGCCTTCGCGTTGGTTCGCATTCCACGGGCTCGGATTGCTGGTGCCGTAATAAATCAAATCCGCGACGGGATCGTAGGAAATCCAGCCCTACGCCGTTCCGCCGCCGGTCTTCCAGGCATCGGCCGGCCAGGTTTTCACACCGAGATCCTTGCCTTGCACGTACGGCGCCTTGAAGTCCTCGCCGATCAGCACGTTTCTATCCGGCCCGGTGCTGAACGCGCGCCACGCGATCTTGCCGGTTTGCACATCGAGTGCCGTCAGCCAGCCGTGCACGCCCATCTCGCCGCCGCTGTTGCCGACCAGCACTTTGTCTTTCACGACCAGCGGCGCCATCGTGATGGTCTCACCGCGCGCGATGTCGCCGAGTTGGGTCTTCCAGACTTCCTTGCCGGTTTTCGCGTCGACCGCCACCGTGTGATTGTCGAGCGTGTTGAAAATGATCTTGCCATCGGCATAGGCGGCGCCGCGATTCACCACATCGCAACAGGCGACGCCTTGTGCGGCGCGTGCCGCGTGTGGGTTGTAGGTCCATTTCAGCGCACCCGCTTGCTTGAGATCGAGCGCGTAGAGCAGATCAGGAAATGGTGTCACCACATACAACGTATCGCCGACCACCAGCGGTGCAGCTTCGTGTCCGCGCCGCACGCCGGTGGAGACGGTCCAGGCGACTTGCAGCTGTTTCACGTTGCCGGTATTGATCTGATGCAAGCCGCTGAACCGCGTGCTCGCATAGTTTTTGGCAGGCATCAGCCACTGCGCGTCGTCTTGCGAGGCTTGCACCAAATCTTCCGCCGCATGAACAGTACACAGCGCAACCAGGCAAATGCCGACGCTCGCCAATATCGATGTGAACTGATGCATGCGCTGCATGTGAGTAAATTTGTTGTTGACCGTGAGCGTCAGCACGGCAATCGGCATGCAACCGCTCTACGATCGTGCGCGCCGGTACAGGCGGCGCATTGCGCGCGCACGCGCTAAGGCTTCGTGCACGTCCAACGCGTTGTAGCGACAGCCGTTGTTCGTGCGGAGGTGCCGATGCTGCGCGTCTTTGAACGTGGCGCGTGCCGGCACCGCGAACGCGGTAAGCGTGCTGACACGCTGTACCGATGTAACTGCAACGCGCGAGCGTGCAAAAACTGCTACGCGCCAAAGCATATGAAAGACGCGGGTAAGTTGGCATCGCCCCCGATTGCTTGGAGCAGATCGGCTCACATTGATTTACTCTGCGAAGGTTCTTCCGCGGCGACCTCGTCGCCGCATGTGATCTTCAACGATGTCGTGGGACCAATCAACGGGAAGCGCTATGCACGATCTGATGATTCGAGGCGGTACGGTAATCGACGGGACCGGCAGTCCGGGCCGCATTGCGGATGTGGCCGTCGATGGAGAATCGATCACCGCGGTGGGCAGCGGCCTCGACCGCGGCCGGCGCGAGATCGATGCGAGCGGGTTGCTGATAACGCCGGGCTTCGTCGATATCCATACGCATTACGACGGCCAGGCGACCTGGGATCCGTACTTAACCCCGTCTTCGTGGCACGGCGTCACCACCGCGGTGTTCGGCAATTGCGGCGTCGGCTTCGCGCCCGTGCGCAAAGGCGAGTCGGGTTATCTGATCAACTTGATGGAAGGCGTCGAAGACATACCCGGCACCGTGCTATCCGAGGGTGTCAAGTTCAACTGGGAATCGTTCCCGGAATATCTGGATGCGCTCGCGGCCGCGCCGAAGGCAATCGATATCGGCGCACAAGTACCGCATGGGCCGTTGCGTTTTTACGTGATGGGCGAGCGCGGCGCCGACCACGC
>JBDTMS010000181.1:0-7406 GCA_039934195.1 Betaproteobacteria bacterium | reverse complement strand
AGATCGGGGCCGGCGACTTCTAGCGCATCGGCGGCCAGTTGCTTGCCTTTCTCGATCGTGTCGTTCGACGCGGTCATCATCGCCGACCCGCCGATATAGAGCGACCGGCTGCCCATGCTGCCCAGGCCCTGCGCGATGTCGGAGTCGCCTTGCACGATGACGATCGAGGCCGGGTCGACGTCGAGCGTTTCCGCGATGATCTGCACGTAGCTGGTTTCGATGCCCTGTCCCATCGCCTGCATCGCGGTGTAGACCACAACGCGCCCGTCCGCTTCGATGTGCATATCGATGGTTTCTTCATGGACCACGCCGGTCCATTCCAGAAACGAGGACAGTGCCCGGCCGCGCAACTGGCCGCGCGACTTCGATTCGTCCCGGCGCTGCTCGAAGCCTTGCCAATCCGACTGTTTCAAAATGCGGCTCATCATGTTCGGGAAATCGCCGCTGTCGAACACCTCGCCCATCGGGGTGGTGTAGGGCATTGCTTCGGGTTGAATCAGATTGCGCCGGCGCAGCTCAGCCGAATCCATTTTCAAATCGGCCGCTGCTTGGTCCATCAAACGCTCGATCAGAAAAATCGCCTCGGGGCGGCCCGCGCCGCGGTACGCCGACACCAAATTGGTATTGGTGATCAGCGCTTGCGCAGTCAGATGCAGCGCCGGGATGTGATAGACGCCCGTGATGACCTTCGGCCCGACTGCGACCACGATCACCGCACCGGGCGAGCACACGTAGGCGCCGACGTTGCCGACGATGTTGATGCGCACGCCGAGAATCTTTCCCTGTGGGTCGAGTGCGACAGACGCCTCGTTGATCTGATCGCGGCCATGCGTTGCGGCCAGAAATTCTTCGCTGCGAGTCGCGCACCAGTGCATCGGCCGGCCGAGCTTACGAGCAGCGTACGCGCACACCGCATCTTCCGGATACAGCATCGTCTTCATGCCGAAGCCGCCGCCGACGTCGTACACGCGTACGCGCACGCGATCCAGCGGCACCTGCAGGATCGCTTCGGCCAATGCCTTTTGCAGGCCGGCCGGATTCTGGCAGCTCGTGTGCAGCGTGACACGTTCAGTTGCGGGGTCGTACTCCGCGACCGAACCGCGCGGTTCCATCGTCACCGGAATCAAGCGCTGATTGGTCAGCGTCACTGTGCTGACGTGCGCCGCCGTGGCGAACGCTGCATCGGTTGCGTCTTTCTTACCAAACGTAGTTTCGGCGGCGATGTTGCCGGGCGCATCCGCCCACAACTGCGGGGCACCGGCTGCCTTCGCCGCCGCTATCGTGGTGACCGATGGCAGCTCCTCGTATTCCACCATCACTTGCTCGGCGGCGTCCTCGGCTTGCAGACGCGTCTGCGCAACGACGGCTGCGACCGCTTGACCCACGAAGCGCGCTGCATCTGTCGCGAGCGCGTAGTAAGGCGGCGAGGTCATCGCGTTGCCGTCCGCGCGCTTCAAGCCGGGCGAGATCGGGAGAGCGCCGATCTTATCGGCGAGCAGATCCGCGCCGGTCAATACCGCGATGACACCCGGCGCGAGCTTTGCGCTCGATGAGTCGATCGACACGATTTTGGCGTGCGCGTGAGGCGATCGCACGAAAGCGATGTGCGCTTCGTTCGGCAGCGAGAGATCGTCGATGTACTGCGCTGAACCGGTGATTAGGCGCTGATCTTCGCGCCGCGTGACTGCTTGTCCGATGCCAAATTTGGTCATTCGAGTCTTCCTGTATCGAGGCCGCTCTAGGCAGCGCCCTGGGGTTGCGGTTCTAGTTCTGCTGGCTTATTGCGCGACGAGCCTCAGCAACGTCGCCGGGTTCTTGCGCATCATCAGATCGAGATCGCCATCGGTGATGCCTTCTGCTTTGAGTCCCTGCACCAACAGCATGTAGCCGTCCGGGTGGGTCGGGTTGCCGGTTTGCCCGAGGTCGGTTGCCAGCACCATGTGTTCGGCGCCGACCTCGCGGATCGCCTGCGCCATATCTTTGATGCTGATCCGGCGCCAGTGTCGCATCCAGGGCAGATGCGCCTGCGGCCCCATCAGATGGTTGACGTAGTCCAGCTCGAGATAAGCGCCCAACCCCGCCAGCTCTTTCATCTGCACCAGCGTGAGATTAGGCACCTCGGCCATCGGATGGGTGATCAGTATATTGCGCACACCCAATTCGCGGCCGCGGCGGGTGACCGCCAGGATTTCTTCCGGCGACACATGCCCGGTACACAGTACCAGGCTCTCGCGCGCGATGACTTTCAACACTGCCTCGGCATCGGCGGTAACCTTGCCGTCGATTGCGACTTTCAGTCCAGCGCCGGGCTCACGAAAAGTCTTGAGATGATGGTCGGCGTCGATCGTCGGCAGCCACACGACTTTGCCGTAGCGCCCCGACATGCGCGCCATCCACTCCACGGCTTGTGCATTGATGCCACCGACAGCTTGATTGAGCGCTATCCCGCCGAACACCTCGATGCCCGGCACTACTTCACGCACGATGGCGGCGCGGTCTGCCGTGCTGGTCACGTGATTCTTCAACACGATGCCGCGCAGGCCCATGCGCTTGGCCAGTGTCGCGGCCTCGATGTCGGTCAGGCTGCGACCGAAAACATCGGGAGCGGAATGAACGTGGAAATCGATGGCGCCGAGAATCGGACTCTTGATCGGCGGCGGCGGTGGAAACACGCGCAACTCTTGCCCGCCCGCGAGCAGCGGCAGCAAAGCGAGAATGACGGCAAGCAACCGCGCGGGCTGAGTCATCGTTGCAATATTAAAGAGTGCAGAAATCCGTGTCGGTCAGAAATTTATGTCGGATGGACAGCGCTTGCAAGTCCGGCGCTGCGCCTTCCAGTACATGTGCGGCGCTCGCCGGCGCTGCGCCCCCGAGACTGTACTGCCATACCGCTGCTCCGGCAACCTGGGTGAGGCGCCCGTCAGCCGGTGGCCCGGACCGCAATGTCGCGCCGCCTCGACTGTGGCCACTGCGCGCTATCATAGTCAGCCGTGCTTCAAGAGGCTGCCATGTCAGTTCATTCGCTTTGCGTCGCTCATCGCCGTCCTTCGCGCGGCGATCGATGTGCGCTGCTGCTTTGCCTGATCCTCGCGTGTGTCGCTGCGTCCGCGCGAAGTGCAGAAAAGGAAAATCCTGACCGGCTGCTATTGAGTGCGCTGACGCAAGAGGGCGATCTGCTGCTCGAAGAGCGCAAACCGATGGAGCCGATAATCGCGACGCTCCTGAATCAAAAGCTGCAGCTGGCCGTCGACGAGAAGGCGATCCTCGTCGAGGTCGAGGCCGTAAAGCAGGGCATGGCGCAATACAACGCAGCGGTCGATCAGATGAACGAAGCGGTTCGCCAGCACGATGCCGACTGCTCGCAATCTCTCGATCGGCCTGCGCTGCAAAAGTGCAACGACACGGCGCTCGAATTGCGCACGAAGTCCGATCAGCTTGCTGCGCAAATGCCCGCGCTCAATCAGCGCCACAACGGGGCGAATGAGCGCATTGTCCGGTACAACGCAGCCGCGGCGGACTGGAACAAGCGCAGCAATGCAAGCACTGCGCGCAGCGATCCCAATCTGCGCGACATCGAGCAGTGGCTGGTGCGATTTCGCGAGTTCCTCGCGTCTGATTCGTTCGCCGCCGTGTCGGCACCGCCAGCCAAGCCGGTCTGTTCGGACGCCAGCTTTTCCGATGCGAGTGCGACGCCCCCGGACCTAGCGCTGCGACGTGCACTCGACTGCCTGCGATCGCTCAAGCCGACTTAGCGCAACTATCCCGGGCCGGCCCGCTGTCTGAGGGCGGCGCTATCTCAAGCACGATCGACAAACATCGCCCGGCGTTCGCTGCGGTGCGGAACCTCGGCATCCGTTGTTGGCCGAATAGCGTGACGTTGTTCGAGTTTGCGCGATGGTGGTGTGCGCCCGACGCGGCAAACAAAACCATAACGTACGGCGTGGGCGCGCCGGGGCGACGCCGTTCCGCTATTCACCCCGTTGCGCTATTCATCTGGTGATCGGAGAACCCAATGCAGCAATACTGGACGCTGATCCACCCGTGGCTCTGGTCGATCGGCATTTTGCTGGGCGTGATCGTGCTCGCCCTCATCGGCCATTGGCTTTTGTACCGGATCGCTGCGCGCGTCGTGCGCAAAACCGGGCGGCCGCTGGACGACTATGTCGTGCGTCGAACGCGCGCGCCTGCACGTTTGCTGCTGCCGCTGCTGGTGGTGTCGGTGGCGCTGCCGGAATTACCGTTGCCGGTGCAGCTGTCGCAGCTTTGCGAGCGGCTGATCGCAATGGGCATGATCGCAGCGCTCGCCTGGATGGTGATTGCTGTGCTCGATGTGATGGAAGACGTGATCACCGCGCGCTATCGCACCGACATCGAGGACAATCTCACCGCGCGCCGAGTGCAAACGCAGGCGACTCTGCTGCGCAGGATCGCAGGCAGCGTCGTCTTTCTAATCGCTGCCGCGTTGATGTTGATGAAAATTCCCAGCATTCAGCATCTGGGCGTCAGTCTGCTGGCATCGGCGGGATTGGCTGGGCTGGTGATCGGCATGGCGGCGCGACCGACGTTGTCGAATCTCCTGGCCGGCATTCAACTCGCGCTGACTGAGCCGATTCGCATCGACGACGTCGTGATCGTCGAGGGCGAGTACGGCCGCATCGAGGAGATCGCCTCCACCTATGTCGTGGTGCAGGTGTGGGATCTGCGGCGCCTGATCGTGCCGCTGTCGTATTTTATCGAGCACCCGTTCCAGAATTGGACGCGCACCAGCGCCGATTTGATCGGCACGGTGTTCGTGCATGTCGACTACACCTTGCCGATTGAGCCGGTGCGTGCCGAGCTCCACCGCATTTTGCAGACTTCGGATCTGTGGGACGGCAAGGTTTGGAATCTGCAAGTCACCGACGCGACCGATCGCACCGTCGAGTTGCGCGCGATGATGACCTCGTCGAGCTCGAGCCGCGCCTGGGATCTGCGCTGCTATGTGCGCGAACACCTGCTCACGTTTTTGCAGGAGCGCTATCCCGACAGTCTCCCGCGCGTGCGCGCAGAGGTGCAGAACCGCGGGCTTAGAGAAAAACCGGAAGCGCAGACCGCGTAGTCGTCAGGCAATTCCGGGTCGTCAGGCAAATCCGGGCCGTCAGGCGATCCCCGGCAAAACCATCGTGACGGCGGCGCCGCCCAGCATGCTGCGAGCGATGACGATGCGGCCTTCATACGCGTCGATGATGTCGCGTGTGACGGCGAGTCCGATGCCGTGTCCGGGCACGGTCTGGTCGACGCGCGTGCCACGCTGCAGGACGCGTTGCGCATCGGCTTCCTCGATGCCGGGGCCGTCGTCTTCGATCGTCAGCACAAGCGCATCCGCGCGGTCGCTATCGAGCTTGGCGTTGATCCGTACGCGCGCGTGGCACCACTTGCATGCGTTGTCGAGCACATTGCCCAGCAGCTCCAGTAAATCGCCTTCATCGCCGCGAAAACGCAGCGCTGCTGCAACGTCTACGTCGAAAACAATCGCTTTCTCCGCGTACACCTTGTGCAAGGCTCGCGACACGCGCTCAACGGCGGGCCGCAGCGGCTGCGGCGCCAGCAATCGGCTGCGCGCCGAAGCAGACGCGCGTTGCAGGTGATAACCGACGATGCGGTCCATGCGCTCGACTTGTTCTTCCAGCGAACGAGCGACATCGGCTTGCGGCTGCGGTCGACTGAGCACGCCGCGCACCAATGCCAGTGGTGTCTTCAAACTGTGTGCGAGATCGGCAAGCGCATCGCGATATCGCTTTTGCTGCGCGCGTTCGTGCGAGAGCAGCGTATTGAGATTGTCGGTGAGCGCTTTCAGCTCGGTCGGATAATTGCCTTCGATGTGCTGCTGCTCACCTTGCTCCAGCCGACGCACTTCGTCTGCGACAAGGCGCAGCGGACGCAACCCCCAGCGCAACGTCGCCCACTGGACGGCGAGCAGCAGCACGGTACCCGCGCCCAGCCATCCCCACAACGTGTGGCGATAGACGCTGAGCTGCTGGCTGTACGCCTTCAAGTCTTCGGCGACGCTGAACGTGAGCGGATAACTGCGCGGTTTCGCACTCCACGTGACGCCGAAACTCTGCAGAAAATAGCTGTGGCCGCGCGCGTCGACTTGTTCGAAGTGCTGCGTGCCGGCGGGAATGCTCGTGATGAACGGTGCGTTCACCGACAACGCCGAGCGCGATCGCCACACGGGATGGCCTTGCGCGTCGGCGATGGTGGCGTATAAGCCTGACCCCGGCAGATCGAAGCTGGCTTCTGCCGGCGCGTTGGATAACGTGACTTGCCCGGCGGGGCTGACTTCGGTCGCGGCCATCAGCAGATACACCTGCGCGAGCAAGCGTTCTTCGCGCGCGCTGCGTGCGCTATCGCGAAATGCACGCTCCAGTGCGAACGCTGCAAGCGCCACGAATACGGCGAGCACCAGACCGGCGCTGAGCGCCACGCGCGCGTTGAGGGAGCGCATCAGTCGCCGAGTGCGAAGCGATATCCCCGGCCACGCAGCGTCTCGAGCGGTTGCAGCGAGCCGTCCGCATCGAGCTTGCGCCGCAACCGTCCGATCAGCACTTCGATCACGTTGCTGTCGCGCTCTTCGTCATGCGGATACAGATGCGAGGCGAGTTCGTCTTTCGACAGCACGCGATGCCGCTCGCGGATGAGATGCTCGAGGAGCCGATATTCGTACGAGGTGAGCTCGACGTGTTCGCCGTTCAACAGGACTTTCTGCGTGCCGAGATCGAGCGTCACCGGTCCGCATTCGACGACATCGCGTGCCGCGCCGGCTGCGCGCCGCAACAGCGCCTTGATGCGCGCGAGGAGCTCCTCCGGCTGAAACGGTTTGGTCAAGTAATCGTCGCCGCCTGCTTCGAGGCCTTCGACTTTGTTTTCCCAGCGGCCGCGGGCGGTGAGGATCAAGATCGGCAACCGGCTGCCGCTGCCGCGGAGTTTGCGAATGATCTCGAGCCCGGAAAGTCCCGGCAGACCGAGATCCACAACGGCGGCGTCGTAGGAATATTCGGAGGCGAAGTAAAGGCCTTCTTTGCCGTCACCGGTGGACTGCACCTCGTAGCCTTGCGCTTCGAGGAGCCCGCGGATCTGCTGCTGCAAAGTGGCCTCGTCCTCGACGAGAAGAATGCGCATCGATGCTCAGTCGCTCATCGCGCCGGTGCGAGCATCGACGTATACGACGCGCACCTCGCCTCGCCGCGTAAGGACTTTGATACGGTACTGGCCGCCGGTGTCCTTCGCATCCAAGACTCTACCGCCGGTCGCGCGCTGCACAGAATCGATCGCTTGCTCAAGACTGATACGGCGCTCGGCGGCCAGCGACGGCGCGTAGTTCGAGCGTACCGCCGCGTCGGGCGACCAGCGTTGGTGGCCTGCAG
>JBDTMS010000180.1:0-7416 GCA_039934195.1 Betaproteobacteria bacterium | reverse complement strand
CACTGCGTTACCAAGTGGAGCAAATTCGACACAGCGTGGGAAGGCGTCAGCGTAAAAGATCTGCTGGCCGACGCCGGCGTTGATGCGCCGACCGAGTTCACGCTGGCGCATTCATACGATGGCTATTCGACCAACGTGCCAACCAAGGATCTGCTCAACGGCCTAGGCATGGTGGCGATCGCCTACGACGGCAAACCGATCGAAGCCGCGCACGGCGGCCCCGCACGCCTGCTGGTGCCGCACCTGTACTTCTGGAAATCCGCGAAGTGGGTCAACGGTCTGCAATTCACCGATCGCGACCAGGCCGATTTCTGGGAGCTCCGCGGCTATCACATGTACGGCGACCCGTGGCGCGAGCAGCGCTATTCGGGCGACTAGGCGGCAATGCCGGCCTGACAATTTCAATGCGTTTGCGCGGCGCGACCTCGGCAATGCCTGACATCGATTCCGACCCTCTCAAGGCACAAGCACGTGCGGTCAAGCTTAGCTGGCAATCGGCAACGGTCGTCGCTATCGAGGCTCGCACGCGCACCGTCAAGAGCTATTTCTTTCGCTTCGAAGAGCCGCTGCACTTCGTCGCCGGCCAGCACATGGACGTTCGCCTCACCGCCCCCGACGGCTACCAGGCGCAGCGCAGTTACTCGATCGCGTCGGCGCCCGAAACGCACGATCGTATCGAGCTGACGATCGAGCGCCTGCAAGATGGCGAGGTCTCACCGTTTTTCCACGATACGGTTGTAGTCGGCGATGAAATCGAGCTGCGCGGTCCGATCGGCGGTTACTTTGACTGGGCGGTGGACGATGGCGGCCCCGTGCTGTTGATCGGCGGGGGATCCGGCGTCGTGCCGCTTGCGTGTATCCTTCGCCATCGCGCCGCACGGCAAAGCAATGTTCCGATGACGCTCGTCTATTCGGCGCGCACAACGGCGGATTTGATTTTCGGCGACGAGCTGCACGCACTAAGCGCACGCGGCGAGGGCTTCGAGTTTACGCCGACGTTCACACGCGAGCTGAACCCGGCGCCGCAACTTCGCGTGGGCCGTATCGATGGACCGCTTTTGCGTGCGGCGCTCGAGCGGCTGCCGGCGTCGCCGAAGATCAGTTTTATCTGCGGCAAAAATTCGTTTGTCGAAGCCGCGGCCAACGCGCTGCTGGATCTCGGCATTGCCGCCACGACAATCAGGACGGAGCGCTATGGCGGCTGACCAAGATATAAAAATGGATGCAGCAGCAGTGCTGCAATTTTGGTTCGACGGCGCCGGCGAGGAGCGGTGGTGGGCAAAGGACGCTGCATTCGACAGCGTCATCGCTGAGCGATTCGGTGCTTTGCACGCACGTGCCGCTGCGGGCGAACTCTGGCACTGGCGAACAACAGCGCAAGGCCGGCTCGCTGAAATCATCGTGCTCGATCAATTTTCGCGAAACATTTTTCGCGGCAGGGCGCAGTCGTTCGCACAAGACCGTAGCGCCCTGATACTGGCGCAAGAAGCGGTGTACGGCTCCCACGATCTAGGGCTGCCGGTGGCGCATCGCATGTTCATGTACATGCCGTTTATGCACAGCGAGTCCGCGCCGATTCATGCCGAAGCGCTACGCCTGTTCGCGCTGCCGGGCATGGCTGACAATCTCGAGTACGAACATCAACACAAAGCGATCATCGATCGCTTCGGCCGCTATCCGCATCGCAATGCGATTCTTGGACGCGAATCGACGATCGAGGAGCTGGCGTTTTTGCAGCTGCCGGGTTCGGATTTCTAGGCAAATCGCAGGGAAGCGTCGACGCGCCGACACCGAATGCCAAGCTATTTGTCGCCGAGGTCGCCGTAACCGCTTGCGATCACGACCACGTAGCCGTCGAGATCGCGCAACCAGCACTCACGATGCTTCGCACTCGGGTTGACGTGCGGCTCCTGCAAAATGTCGGCCTCGATGTTGCGCGCACGCTCGATCGCGGCGTCGAACGCAGCGGTTTCAAACCAGAGCAGCACGCCGTTGCCGTACGGCTTCGATTCATGATTGCCCATGTGCGGATGATCATGCGCATCCCAGAGATGCAGTTGCAAAATCAATTCGCCATCGAAGACGAGCCGCTCGTATTCGCTACCGCCATGGCCGCTCTCACAGCCGAGAACGGTTTGATACCAGCGACTGCTGGCTTCGACGTCGTGGACGGCAATCAGAGGTCGCGGACGCATTGGTTGATTTCCAATCTTGAAAGCCTGCCGATGTTGAGAGATTGCCTGAACTTGAAAAATGCCCGATCTTTAAAAATACGTACTAGCAACCAATAGCTACCCGTGGTTAGAACGAAACACACGCGTGGGCTTTCACACGCAGCACTGCCTCTTGCTGAAACTGCGACTTGTCGATCGGCGGTTGCTCAATCATCCGCAAACAACTGCTCGAGCCTGCGCGGATATTGATTGAGAAAGTCGCGCGTGACTGCGTAGTGCTCAGTGTCTTCGTACTGCACTTGCGTGATACCCGATCCGTCGAACAAAAAAATCTTGGCACTGGGATATGCAAGAAGAATCGGCGAGTGCGTCGCGATGATGAACTGCGATTCCGCTTGTACGAGCTGATGAATCGCCAAGAGCGCAGCAAGCTGGCGGTTCGGCGACAGCGCAGCCTCCGGCTCGTCTTGAAGATAGAGGCCATTGCCCGCAAACTTGTTGGTGAGCAGCGTCATGAACGATTCGTCATGCGACTGCTCGTGCAGCGATCGCTCGCCGTACGAGTCCGGCAATCCGATTTCATCCATGTAGGTCGCGATGTTGAAGAAGCTTTCGGCGCGCAGAAAATAACCGTCCTTCGGCTTGCGGTAACTGCGCGACAGTCGTAGCGCTTGACGCAAAGACGATATCGATTCGGTGGTTTTGCGTTGCACGTTCTTCGTCCCGCCCTCGTGGCCATAACCGAGTGCCACCGCGATCGCCTCGAGCACGGTCGACTTTCCCGCGCCGTTCTCACCGACAAAGAAGGTGACGTCCGCATGAAACTGCAGTTGCGCAATCTCGCGCACAGCCGGAATGTTGTAAGGATAGATTTCGGGATTGATTGCGCCATCCGACCGAATCGCGATTTCCTGCAGGTAGGGCTTTGCCGCGATCGTCATGACGGGTAGATGTGCGAAAGAGTGTGCGTGCCGCAAGAAGAACGTCCGTGCGATTGCAGCGACCGCTTCGCCATGAAGTCGCTGGCGCTTGCGGCGTGCCCGGGCGTGTACAACTCCGGATGCATATCTTCTCCTTCCGCATCGAGATCGGCCGGCGCGCCGCTCAACGCCGAGACACCGAGTCGACGCGATTAGTCGGCTCTCAACGTTGCGGTCGAGAAACTCTCCACCACTTCGTACAGGTTTGCGTCGTTCGTCGCGATTTTCATTCGTTGCGCGATGCACGCTACTCGCGAACGGAACCGAAATCTTCAAGCCAAAAAGAACGTGGACGCCGCCAATCTGGCCAAAAATGGCGCGCGTCCACATGTGTGTTGTTACGCTTTTTCTAGTTTGCGTTCTTTCGCAGCAAAAGCTATTTAAGATTAATTAAGCAGCGATCCGACGGCGCGCGATCCAACCAGCCAATCCAAGTCCCGCGAGCATCAACAGATAGCTTTGCGCTTCCGGCACAGGCACGCTGCCAGGCGTGGTCGTGAAGCTGGCGTTATCGGGACCGAAGTCGGCGATTTGCGCAAAACCGGTGTACGTGCCGTCGCGCGGCCACAAGTTCCAGGTGTAATCGAGCTTGTTGAAACCGTTGGATGTCAGCAGCGAGCCGCTGACGACCGCCGTAATCGTATTGCCCGAGATTGTGACGGAGCCGGGTGCCAGGTCGCCGACCCCGGGGACGGTGCCGGTGCCGTCCGGGCTCAGCACGACGACACGGTCGAAGCGCACACCGTCGATGCCGTTCGCCGCGAAGTTGGCGACGCCTGCGCCGCGGTTCACGCCCCAGACGTAGAGGCCAGTCGGGGTGGTGCCGATCGCACCGTTCATCGTGCTGGTCAGCTTGAACAAGTCGCTGCCGGCATCGTAGAGCACGGTCGCGCTGACTACGTCCAGGTCCGCGCTGGAGGTGCTGCCGGCGAACGTACCGAGAAAGTCGTTTGCGGGATCGGTAATCCCGACAATAGCGTGGCTGAGCACCGGGGTGACTGCCAACGCGCCCGCGCACAGCAGTTTTGTCATCGTCATCTTCATCATCTTGTTGCTCCAGAAAGATTTATTGTCCACGTCGATTATTCCCCGAGATACACCGGCTATTCCCCGAGCCAATCGGTTAGTACCTTATCGGTTGCCGGCGGTTCTAATTCAAGCGGGATTCGCGCGAACGCTCTACAGAGCGGCCAGTCCATCCATCCCGGCGGCTCCTCTCTCGTTTCATCCGCCCACCGTTTCCGACCCTACAACACGCGAAGGAAGGCGACCAAATCCTTCTTCTCCGTGGCACTTAGCTTGACTTCCAGGACGAGGTTGAAAAACTCCACCGTGTCGTCCAGCGTTGCCGTCGAATGCGCAGAGGCTGAGCCAGCAGGCGCCGACGATCGTCAGCGCACCATCGCGACTGGATCAGGACAGTATCGTGCTTTCGGTTTGTAGAGACCAGCATGCGCGCTGCAAGGGCGCGCCGGCGGTCAATGTTCGCACGAATGTATGAGCAACCGGCGACAGCGCCAGCTTTGCCGATCACCCATTGCTCAACTCACGCGCTTGCTTTTCTTGCTCGGATGTTTGGGTCGACTGCGTTGCAAGCCTCGTTCGAGCTTGCGCTTCACTTGATCGATCACGCTATCCCAATCCGCGATCGCGGGTTGCCGAAATAGCCTGCCGGTGGGATACCACGGCGTGTCATCTCGATCGAACATCCAGCGCCAATCCGGTGCGAACGGCAGCAGCATCCAAAACGGCTTGCCCATCGCGCCGGCGAGATGCGCTCCGGCACTGTCGATCGAGATTATTAGATCGCACAGCGCAATCATCGCGGCAGCATCGCTGAAGTCTTCGATGTCGTCTTCGAAATGCCGGACTTGGGGCAGTGCTGCGAGCGCGACGCGATCGGTTTCGCGGATCTCATTTTGCAGGCAGATCCAGTCGACGGGCAGCGACAGAAGCGGCGTGAGCGTGGCGAGCGCGATCGACCGGTTCTTGTCGTTTTTATGTTTCGTACTGCCGGACCATGCAACACCGATGCGCAGACGACCGGTCGCTCCCAGCTTGGCTGACCATTTGCTGAGCCAGGGTTCTTCGGCCCTCAGATAAGGGATCGCGGCCGGGATCGTCTCGAGCGTGGTCTTGCAGGCGTGCGGCAAACTCAACAGCGGGCAATGCAAATCGTATTTCAGCGGTTGGTACACGGCAAACACGATTTCACTGACGCCTTCGACATTTCGCAGCAGCTGGGCAAGCTGGATCGGAACGCCCAACACCACTTCGGCGCCCGCAGCAGCAAGCGCTTTCGCGTAACGGCAAAACTGAATCGTGTCACCGAAACCTTGTTCGGCGTGAATCAGCAGGCGCTTGCCGGCAATGTCCTGGTCACCGAGCCAGAGCGTTCTGGCGGGCTGATTGCGCACGGGCGCACCGGTTGCGCGCCACCGTGCCTCGTACTGCGCGAAACCTGCGGCGAGATCGCCGCGCAGCAATAGCATCATGCTCTTGTTCAATTGCGCGTCGGCGTGATCGGCTTGCACAACCAGTGCTTGCTCCCAGTGCTCAAATGCCTCGGCATGGCGGCCGATGGCCTGCAAGGCGCGGCCGCGATTGTTCCAAACGCTGGCGTAATCGGGTTTGATGAACAGTGCGCGGTCGTAGTACGCGATCGATTCCTCGTGCTGTCCGAGCTCTTGCATCGCGTAGCCGCGGTTGTTGAGCGATTCCACGCTGTCGGGCTTGAGCGCGAGTGCCCTGTCGTAACTATCGATTGCCTCGCTGTGGCGATCGACGCACTGCAGCGCCACGCCACGATGAAAGTAGGCTTGCGCGTGATCGTGTTTGAGCAAGACCGCACGTTCGTAATTCTCGATCGCTTCATCGAAACGCTCGAGCGCCTGCAGCGCTACGCCCCGATTGGTCAGCGCATCGACGTAGCGCGGGTCGATCCGCAGCGCGTTGTCGTAGCACTCGAGCGCTTCGGCATGGCGCGCCAACGCATGCAGAACGGCGCCGCGATTATTGAGCGCCTCAGCGTAATCGGGCCTGAGTGCCAACGCCTGCGCATAGCTGGTCAGCGCTTCGTCAAAGCGCTCCAATACCTGTAGCGCGTTGCCACGATTGCTGTGGGCCGATGCATACTCGGGCCTGATGCGCACCGCCGCGTCATAGCTCGCGATCGCCTCGGTGTAGTCGCCCAATGCCGTCAGCGCGATCCCGCGGTTGTAGTGTCCCTCGGCGTAATCCGGTTTTACCGCAAGCGATGCATCGTAGCTATCGCAGGCTTCGCGATCGCGCGACAGCGCGTGCAGCGAATTGCCGCGGTTGTTCAGCGCCTCGGCATAGTCCGGTTTGACCGCCAGCGCGCGGTCGTAGCACTCGATCGCTTCGCCGTGGCGTTGTAAGTTCTGCAATGCATTGCCTCGATTCGCCAGCGCCGGCGCGTAATCCGGCTTGATCGCCAGCGCTCGATCGTAGTTCTCGATCGCGGTGTCGTACCACTTCATCGCCTGATGCGCGTTGCCGCGATTGTTGTGCACCAGGTGATCGTCCGGCTGAATCTTCAGCGCCTGATCGAAGTAGCGAATGGCTTCGATCCCATCGCCCCGATCCAGCGCGACGAGCCCGAGTAAGTGCAACGCGTTGAAGTCGTCTGCGTTGGCGTCAAGCATGTCGAGGCAGATGCGCGCGGCTTGGTCGAGCTTGCGCGCGCCATAAAGCGAGGCCGCCTGATCGACCAGGGCGGCGTAGCCCGGCGTGGCGGCCGGGGCGTGCGGCTTTTGCTGCGCTTGTCGTTGAGGTGGGGTCATCGGAAGCTAGCTCGAATGTCCTTACATCGGCCAACTGAGGCGGGGCTAAAGGTTGAGCGGTAGGCGACTGTCGCGAGCCTAACCGGGACTGTCAGTCTGTGAGTGCGCTGCAATCTGCCGTTGCAGAATTACCGGCGCCTCGCAGTCGAAAGTATCGCAACGGCATCGGCCGGCCGTTGCCGATATCCGTGCTCCAGTGCATATCGAACAGCGCCGTCGAATAAGGCCATTGCTCACGCCTGATAATCATCTCGCCGACTCCTCAGACGAAGGGTACTGTCATGAGTGCAAAAGTCGTGAGGTACAACTTCGAAGGAGGAGCCGGGAGATGAAACTATACGCGGGGGCGGATCTGCATTTCCAACAACAGTGTGGTGTCGGTAATCGATGAGCAGGATCGGGTTGTGTATGAAAAGCGCATGGCCAATGAATTGGAGCGAATCGTCGTAGCGCTGATGG
>JBDTMS010000179.1:0-7445 GCA_039934195.1 Betaproteobacteria bacterium | reverse complement strand
AACATCACGCTGCACGCACGCACGCAGATCACCGAACTGGTCGGCAGCGATCGGCTCGAGCAGATCCGCTGGCGCGACGAGGCGAACGGCGGCCTGGAAACGCACGACATCGCGCATGTGTTTCTAATGACCGGCGCGCTGCCGAACACCGACTGGCTGCAGGGCTGCGTCGCGCTCGACGACAAGGAATTCGTGCGAACCGGGACCGACTTGCGTCCCGAAGATCTGGCGTCTGCCGCCTGGTCGCTGCCGCGCGCGCCGTACTTGATGGAGACGAGCCTGCCGGGCGTATTCGCAGTTGGCGACGTGCGATCCGGCAGCGTCAAGCGCATCGCGTCCGGCGTCGGCGAAGGCTCGATCTCCGTGCAATTCGTGCATCGTGCTTTGCGCGAGCTGTCGGTCCCAACCGAAGCGAAGCTGCCTGCGCTGACGGCTTGAGGTTATTGCGAGGTCATTTGTGCGAGGCTTCGTAGTGCCTGCGCAGCAGGTCTTCGCCGAAGTCTTCGGTGAAATCGCGAAACACGGTGTGGATGTGATTGCCGTTGGTGTTGTCGTATTCGATCAGTGCAGTCGGCCCGTGTAAACGGTAGTAATGCGGCGTGCCTCGCTGTTGACTCCCCGCCCACGCGAAGTGAATGTCGCCGACACCGGCGCGCTCGATCTTGTCAAGCTGCCGGTCCGCCAGGTCGCTTTGCATGTTGTGCGCGTATTCCTCGACCAGCTGCCACAGGATCGCGCGCTGCGGCTCGGACATCGCTTCGGCAGCCAGCCCGGCGGGATCTTGCAGCATCATCCGGCGGCAGTTACTGGTGATGATGTCTTGCGGAGCCGAGCTTGCGATGATGGCGCGCTCGCGCTGATTTGCATCCAGACTCGCCAGCAACGCACGCGCGATTTCTTCTTCCGCGCTTAGAATTCGCAAGCCCGCATATTGGCCGGCCGGCACCTCGGCAGGATTGGCGCCCATGAACGCCGGTGTGGTCGCGACGAGCTCCGGCGTAACCGCGATAAACGTCAGCGACAGATGATGGCCTTCGACGCGCCAGCCCCACGGTTTGTCGCGCGACGGCGTGCCGAACAACATCAGCCAGTACAGCACCGGATCGCGGCGGCAACCTGCGCTTCGCTGCAACCGCTCGAGAGCGCCGAGAACGATTTCGAGCTGCATGATGTGGGTAGCTTTGAGATACCCCTGCGTGCTGAGCGCGCTGCGAATCAGAGCATGCGCCGCTTTGCGTTGCGCATCGCTCATGTGCTCGATGTTGACACCCGGCCGCGCGAACATTTCTTCGGGAAAGTAGTGCCAGCGATAACGATCTTCGCCGTCGAATGGCAAGCTAACCTGCGCCTGCTGCTGTGGCTCCAGGCTGGCCAGGAACGCCTGCGCGGCCGACGCCATCGCCAAGCCGGGCGCCTTGAGCGCAGGCCCGGGTAGCGCCAGGCCGTCGGTGCTGATGGCCACGCCTGCGCCACCCGCCGGTCCGAAGTGGAGCTGAGTGCGATCCTGCAAGTCGATTTGCGATCGTCGGGTCATGATCGAATTCTCTTCAGTGCGGCTGGTCGAACCTGCGCCGCGATTACACGCCTGATCGGTAAGACATGCAACGCCCGCTGCGGTTTCAATTTGCCCCCGTGCGGTTGGGGTGCACGACCGCTATCTGCGGAACGAACGGTTTCTTTCTGGCCGCCGGTCGGTATCCCACTCGTTCGTTCGTCCTTAGAATGCTGCCAAAGGAGATTTCCATGCTCTACGCGATTCTTTGTTACAACTCCGAGGCGCTGGTCGGTGCCTGGACCAAGGAGCAGGACGATGCCGTCATGGCGCACCACCACGGTATCGAGGGCAAGCTGGCGGCGCAGGGCAAGCTCGGCCCGGTCGTGCGCCTGATGCCGACGACAACCGCGACGACGCTGCGAGATGGCCACGATACGCTGGTGTTCGACGGTCCGTTCGCCGAAACCAAAGAACAGCTGCTCGGCTTCTACGTCCTCGAGTGTGAGAATCTCGACGATGCGATCGCGGCTGCGCGCCCGCTCGTTGTCGAAGGCGGCACGATGGAAATTCGGCCGATTCTCTACTTCAATCCGGGCAACGCGGGTAAGTGACCGACCTGGGCTGGATCGATGCCGCGCTGACCTCGGCGCGCCCCCAGGCTATGGCCGCGCTGCTGCGCTATTTCCGTAATCTCGACACCGCTGAAGAAGCATTTCAGGAAGCCTGCCTGCGCGCGCTGCAGCGCTGGCCGCAAAACGGCCCACCGCGCGATCCGGCGGCATGGCTAATCCTGGTCGGACGCAACGCGGCCCTCGATGAGGTACGCCAGCGCAAGCATCACGTCGAGCTGCCCGAAGATGACGCGCTGATCTCCGATCTCGACGATACCGAAACCGCGCTCGCAGAACGGCTCGACAGCTCGCATTACCGCGACGACGTTCTGCGATTGCTATTCATCTGCTGCCATCCCGATCTGCCCGCAACCCAGCAGATCGCGCTGGCGTTGCGCGTGGTGTCTGGTCTGTCCGTCAAAGAAATTGCGCGCGCATTCCTGGTGAGCGAGACCGCGATGGAACAGCGCATCACGCGAGCGAAGCGGCGCATTGCCGCGGCCAACGTGCCGTTCGAAACGCCCGGCGCGGTCGATCGCGCGGAACGGCTGGCGGCGGTCGCGGCGATGATCTACCTGCTGTTCAACGAAGGCTATTCCGCGAGCGGCGGCGCAGAACATGTGCGTGTCGCGCTGTGCGAAGAGGCGATCCGACTGGCGCGGCTGCTGTTGCGGCTGTTTCAAAGCGAATGCGAGATCATGGGCCTGACTGCGCTGCTGCTGCTGCAGCATGCGCGCGCACAGGCGCGACTGGACGCAGAGGGCGCCATCGTTCTGCTCGACAATCAGGATCGCTCGCTCTGGAATCGCGAGCTGATCGCCGAAGGACTCGCGCTGATCGACAAAGCGCTGCGCCACCGGCAGCCGGGCCCGTATCAATTGCAGGCTGCCATTGCCGGCGTGCATGCACATGCCGCACGGCCTGAAGACACAGACTGGTCGGAAATCGATCAGATCTATGCGGTGCTGGAAACGCTGCAGCCCTCGCCGGTGGTCACGCTCAATCGCGCCGTTGCGGTAAGCAAAGTAAGTGGCGCAGAGGCAGCGCTTGCGATGATCGAACCGCTTGCTCAATCTCTGGCGGGCTACTTTCATTTCTTCGGCGTAAAGGGTGCGCTACTGATGCAGCTCGGCCGCCACGACGAGGCACGCGCAACCTTCGTGCAGGCAATCGCGCTCGCCCACACCGCAGCAGAAGCCGCGCACATCAGATCGCATCTCGATCGGTTGACGAACGACGGCGCTGCGGGCAACAACGCGAAGAGCTCCGCGTAGCCTTTTACCGTCGATGCTGAAGGCGCTCGCCATCGCGCGCCGCGAAAAACGATTCGTCCAGCTGTCGGAATTTGCACCGGCCGTTCGTCCTTAGGTTATAGCGCCAAGGAGGAAAACATGTGCCCGATATGCATTGCGACGGCGGCGTGGATCGCCAGCGGAACCAGCTCGGCGGGCGTGTTGCTCGCGCTCTTCGTGAAACGCGACCGGCACCAGCCGAGCCCATCGGATAAGGCAACGCCGAACTTAAAAACACCTGGCACCGCAGCCCAAAGGCGCCATTCAATCGGAGACCGGACCATGCAGAAAACGCACCGAGCATTAGCACCGCATAACGTCGTGAGCGAACAGGAATGGCTACAAGCGCGCCGCGCACATTTGCTGAAGGAGAAGGAATTCACTCGACAGCGCGACGAGCTCAGCCGGCAGCGGCGCGAGCTGCCGTGGGTGAAAGTGGAAAAGTCCTATACGTTCGACACGCCGGACGGCAACAAGACGCTTGCCGATTTGTTCGCAGGACGCAGCCAGCTTATCGTCTATCACTTCATGTTCGGCCCGGGCTGGAAAGAAGGCTGCAAGAGCTGCTCATTTCTGGTCGACCATCTGGAGGGCGCGGTGGTGCATCTCGAGCATCACGACGTTGCAGCGACGGTCGTCTCGCGCGCACCGCTGGCAGAGCTCGAAGCATACAAGCGGCGCATGGGCTGGCAGTTCGATTGGGTATCGTCGAGCGCAAGCGATTTCAACTTCGACTACCACGTCTCGTTCAGCAGGGAACAGATTGAGGCGGGCAAGGTGTTCTATAACTTCGAGATGGAAAACATAACGATCGAAGAGCTGCCTGGCATCAGCGTGTTCTACAAAGATGCGGACGGCACGATCTTCCACACCTATTCATCGTATGCGCGCGGTGGCGATCTGCTGCTCACAACCTACAACTATCTCGACCTCACGCCGAAAGGCCGTAACGAATCCGGTGGCATGGACTGGGTCAAGCGGCACGACGAATACGACGCGCCAGCCGAGGCGAAGTCTTCCGCGCAACGGAAGGGTTGAACAGCGGAATAGTCATGCTCTACTCCATGCTCATCTACGGTGACGAAGATCTGGTCTCCGATTGGACGGTGCAGGAGGAAAGCGCGGTGATGGCGCGGCACTGGGCGTTGCGTGAGCGCTTGACCGCGCAACGCAAGCTCGGCCCTGCCGTGCGTTTGATGCGAACCACGACGGCCACGACGCTCCGATCGACGGGCGAAGAAGTAATCATCGATGGCCCGTTCGCGGAGACCAAGGAACAGCTTCTGGGTATCTACGTCGTCGACTGCGCAACGCTCGACGAGGCGATTGCAGTCGCGCGAGCGCTGTCGTTCGAGTCGGCGGTGCTGGAAATTCGTCCGGTAGCGCTGTTCGAACTTGGCGGTGCCTTGCGATAGGCAGCGCGAGGTACGCACATGACGTCTGTGGCCGCACCGGTTGGATCACTTGCAACCCGCCGGGAATGGATCGGGCTCGCCGTGCTCGCGCTTCCGTGCATTCTCTATTCGATGGATCTTACTGTCCTTAACCTCGCGCTGCCGCACCTCACCGCGGATCTCAAACCGAGCAGCGCGCAACTGCTGTGGATCGTCGACATCTACGGGTTCATGATCGCCGGGACGCTGATTACCATGGGTACATTGGGCGATCGCATCGGGCGTCGTCGATTGCTGATGATCGGTGCTGCCGCCTTCGGCATCGCGTCCGTACTGGCCGCATTCTCGACCAGCGCTGCGATGCTGATCGCGACGCGCGCGCTGCTCGGCATCGCTGGTGCAACGCTTGCGCCGTCGACGCTCTCGCTGATACGCAACATGTTCCTCGATCCGGCACAGCGTACATTCGCCATCGGCGTATGGATCACCAGCTATTCGGCAGGGGGCGCCATCGGGCCGCTGCTCGGCGGCATGATGCTCGAGTACTTCTGGTGGGGATCGGTTTTTCTCATTGGCGTGCCGGTGATGGTACTGCTCTTGGTACTCGGACCCGTGTTGTTACCGGAGTTTCGCGATCGCAACGCGCGCCGTCTCGATTTGCTCAGCGCAGCGCTGTCGCTAGCCGCAGTACTGGCAACCATCTACGGTCTCAAACGCATGGCCGAACATGGTATCGACCCATGGTCCGCGTCGTCGATAGCCATAGGTATCGCGATCGGCATCGTATTCATACGCCGGCAGCGCGAGCTCGCCGACCCGCTGATCGATGTGCGCCTATTCCGCGCGGCGGCGTTCAGCGTTCCGCTGGCGGCGTACACGCTCGCGACGTTCGTTGTCTTCGGCGCGTTCCTTTTCATCGGTCAGTATCTGCAACTCGTCCTCGATCTCTCGCCGTTTCAGGCCGGTCAGTGGACATTGCCCTCGATGATGTCCTTCATCTTCGGCTCGATGTTGACGCCGCTGATCGTGCGAAAAATACGTCCTGGATTTGTCATGGCTGCGGGCCTGATGCTGGCCGCTCTCGGATTCGCACTACTTGCCCAGATCGATTCCGGCGCCGGCGTCACGCTGGTCGTGCTCGCATCCATCGCCTATTCGCTCGGGCTTGCGCCTGTGTTCACGCTGGCTACGGATTTGATCGTCGGCACCGCCCCAGCCGAACGAGCGGGAGCGGCATCGGCAATCTCGGAAACCAGCTCGGAATTCGGCGGTGCGCTCGGTATCGCGATCCTCGGCAGCATCGGCACAGCGATCTACCGTGGTCACATGACCGACGCGCTGCCCAAAGGTGTGCCGGTGATGGCAGCAGAGGCCGCTCGCAATACGCTCGGCGGTGCGGTTTCAGCGGCCTCGCAATTAGCCACGCCACTCAATGCAGCACTGCTCGACGTCGCGCGAGAAGCGTTTACCCAAGCACTGCATGCCGTTGCGGTCATCGCTGCGCTCGTCATGATCGCCACCGCAGTCATGACCGCGATTCTGCTGCGTCGCGTTCGCGAAAGGCAATCGACGTCGGAGGCGACAGTCTAGCCGGCGAGCAACGGTGCGAACCCAAAGCAGGCCGGTCCTCCCTCTGGCCGACGCTTGAAAGATAGATACTTCGTTGCCTCGTGTCAGCGAGCGGACGTGTTGTCGCGCAGTCCTGCGCTCTGCGGCCGCTCAACCGAATTGCGACTTCACCGCATCTCCAGCTGACTTCAGAATCTCGCGAGACAATTGCTCATCGGCAACTGCCCGCGCGAGCGACACCGCACCGACGAGCGAACATAACGCCGCCACTGCTTGTCGTCGCGCGTCCTTGCGGTTGCTTGTAACCATCGCGCCGGCGATCAGCTCCAGGTACCGCTGCACTTGCCGCGTATAGGCGGACCGTGCGTCGGGACTGCTGCGCGCGACATCAGTTGCCAAGGTCGTCACGGCACAACTGGATGCCAACGAGTCGCGATGAGCGGCACTCAGGTAAGCGTCGACGAGGGCGGCTAACGGCGCCTCGCCGCCGCTGGCGATCGTATTGGCGACGTGCTGCCCGCCGTCTTCGAGCGCAAGTGCCACAGCTTCGTTCAACAGCTCTTCGCGCGAGCCGAAGTGGCGGTAGAAACCGCCATGCGTCAACCCCGCCTCCTTCATGAGGTCTGCCACGCCAACGCCATCGATACCGGCTTCGCGAATTCGCGCTGCTGCGGTCTGCACGATGCGATCGCGCGTTTGCGCTTTTGCTGCCTGTGAGTGACCCAACGCTGCCCGCTCCTGGTTGTTCGGTCTTGACAATCAAGATTGTACACGTCATCCTCCTTCCACAGGATGATGTTCGTCATCTCCTCAGCATGTCGTCGCATTTCTGACAGCCGCACGCGCGCTGTGCCCGTGCGCCGACGATACTATTCGAAAACATAGATCGAAAACATCGGAGCCATGATGAACTCGCAAAAAATGAAAGACGCCGTCGATACGATTTATCGGAACATTTTCAACGAGGGAAAAGCCGACCAGGCGGTGGCTCTGATGGCCGCTCTGACTCCCGAACAACTGCGTGAACCCCGGAATGCGTTTTATCACGGCCTGTTCCTCGCCGCCACCGGCCGGGTGGACGAGG
>JBDTMS010000178.1:0-7464 GCA_039934195.1 Betaproteobacteria bacterium | reverse complement strand
GCGGCACTCGGCATCACTGCCCTGGCCGCTTCACCGGTGGCGCTATCGGCGGGGGCAAAAACGCCCGGCAAATACGTCACGGGCGACTTCCACAACCACACGACCTGCTCGGACGGCACGTTGTCGCTGCGCAAGCTGGTCGACAAATCGGTAAAGACATTCGGCCTCGATTGGTTCGTACAAGCGGGTCACGGCGGCAACAGCAGCCGCAACTGCACGCTCAGCGAAGATCCGTTCGAGCCGTTTCCTCCGGCGCTGAATAACCCGACCGCGCCCCCAGCGATTCCGCCGGGCGGCCAGCTCGCGAGCACCGGGCACGGCCCGAATCAACTCTGGACCGACACCGTCGGCAACGCTGCAATCAAGGGTGATGTGTCCGGCACGGCCACCGCGCGCAACATGTGGAAGTGGCAGGAGATCCAGGATTACATCTACCCGTTCATCGAGAAAGAAAGCCGCGATCGCAACAAGCCGGTGTGGGTCGGGCTCGAGCAAGTCGTGCCGGGCCATGAGCACGCAAGCACCGGCATCATCGATGGGCAATTGCCGGCAAGCGGATTGGGCAATGCCACGCCGGTTGCACAGTACGAGTACTGCTTCGACCGCGCCGATGCCGACACCAGCCGCGGCAATTTTCTCGGCACCAGCCAACCGAACAACTGGGACTGCTCGGTACTCGGCAGCGTTAACAACGGGCTGATCGATCCGTCATCGAGAAAAAATCCGAACAACAGCGGCATCGCCGGTCACTTGAAGACGATCGAAGGCGTGAAGTGGATGCGCGCTAATTACGCCAACACCAGCTACAACATTCCGGTACATCTGGAGCGCGCGGCGTATTCGATCCTACCGGCAGCAAAGGCTACAACGTCGAGCATCTGCGCGATTACAACAATGCTGCGCCGGCGATTGCGTTCGGGATGGAGTCGATGCCCGGCCATCAAGGCGAACCCAATCGCGGCAGCGACACCACGGGCGCGGTCGGCGGCGGCACGTTCGGCGACGTCGGCGTATATGCCGTAGCGATCGGTGGGGTTATCTGCTGCTCGGCGTCGAGCACATTCTCACCGGTGTCGACCACTTGTTATTCGTGATCCGAGTGCTGTTCCTGGTCGGTTTCAACCGCCGTCTGATCGGTACGATTACGGCGTTCATGGTGGCACACAGCCTCAAACTGGCGAGCAGCGCACTCGGCTGGTCGGCTGGTTGACCTTACGCTCGGCGCCGGTGGAGGCATCGATTGCGCTGTCGATCGTGCTGGTCTCGGCTGAAGCGCTGCGCCATCGCGAAACGCTGGCGCGTAGATGGCCGGCGCTCGTCGCGTTTCTCTTCGGACTGGTACATGGTCTGGGATTCGCGGGCGCATTGAAGGAGATCGGATTGCCCGCGAATCACCTTCCGATCGCGCTGCTGACGTTCAACGTCGGCGTCGAGATCGGTCAGTTGCTAGCGGTGGCTTGCGCTTACGGACTCGTGCGCGCGTTCGCACACGTCAGAGGATTCGCCGCCGCTCGTACGCCCGCGCTATATGCGATCGGCGCCATCGCGGCGTACTGGTCGTGGTCGCGTCTTGCGGCGATATATTGATGTGAGGTGCTATGGCGTTTTATCGCTCGACACCCTGCGCTGCGCGCTTCCACAATTCAGACATTGCCGCTTCGATTTGCGCGCTGTACGCAGACGCGTAAGGGTCGTTCATCGCGTCATCGTCGAAGTCGACGGTGACCGAATGGGGCGAATCGATCGGTGCAATACGAACCTTGTGCACGCGTGCACGAAGGCCGCTGGCGGCATGATCCCAAGACAGCGCGAGGTCGGCAGGGCGAAAGCTAAAACGCGCGGCGATAGACACGATGTGCGCGCTGAAGAGCCTGCGCGCGCTGTGACCGCGGCAGAGATCCAGAGAAGTGCGATTGGCGAGCATGAATGGCCTTGAAGTGGATGGCACTCAATGGCCGGATTTGTTCGACCCGGACCATCACGAGATGCGAGTGACCCAGCATACGACGCGTGTGCTACAGGGCGATGAACTCGGGTGCGATAGTTGGATGCTACCCCGTCACTTGTTAGTGGGACGACATCGGTCGACGATACCGCTACTGCGTTCAGGCGGGTTCACCTGGCTGGCTGCCGCTATCGGCAGCCTTGTGTTTATCCGGATGCGGCGCGGTGTGGACAGTTGCATCCGTCGCGGATTGCAGAAGCGTGATCAAGGATAACGCCCACCGTACGGCGTTCTCCTGCTTGGGCCAACCAACTAATGCTCGTAATTCATCGAGCTTTATTTTCGCATCCGTGGCGCCGCCTGCTGCGTCCGTACCAAGCAGCAGACCTCGTCCCGGCAGCAGTCGCACGCCCGCCTGACACTTCAACGTAAAGAAGCGTTGTGTCTGGAGTAATGCCTCCGTCGATAATTGCAGACCCTCCTTGTCTACGAAAACGCGCTCACCGTCGCTGTCGATAATGACTGCGGTAGGGGTCTGACACTGCATTTGACGGCAGATATCCTGCCAAGTGTTGTCGTGCTCAACCGGGCGAACACTCTGTTCGAACGGATCGATCAGATACGCTTTCACGGGTCTCCTCCTAGAGATTGTCGAACACGCGATTGCCGCTCGAGCTGGCGGCGTCGTTTTGCCGGCTTCGCGATCGCCCGAATGCAATCCTGACCGTTTCCGGTCGAGACCGGCGAGCGCGTCGCCGGTTTAGTTTTGTGCGATTGCATCGGCGCTTGCGCGAGGCACGTGTGTCCTCGACTGTAATAGATCTGCAGTAAAGACTGAGCATTTCGGCTCATAGCTCGCGCTACTCGAACCTATTCTAGACATCTTGCCGCAACGTCATGTAGTCATCATAGCCACACCGACAGCCAATACCGGCTGGCCGCATCACGCAGAGTGAGCGGCACCGCGCCTACTTAATAACGGCAAGATGGAAAACGAAGTCTACTTGCGCAGCAGTGTGGAGCTGGACGCCTTGCTCGTAAATGTGGAAACGGCCGTCAAGATCAACAAGCGCACGGAGTTTTTCTCTTGGGTGCAAGGTGTCCTTCAGGGCCTGATACCGCACGAAGTCCTTGTGTGTGGTTTGCCGTTTCCGTCGATGAGGGGATTGCGTTTCGACTGGGTAGCCAGCTTCCCGATTGCATCGGATCGATTCGCCGAGATCTGCCGCGGCGACGGGGGGTTAATCCATCAAGCCGTGGACCTCTGGCTCAGCAGCGGCGGTGTGCCATTGCTGGGCGACGCTGAAGCTTTCGCGGGTTGCGACGGTGAGTACGCCGCGTTTGGTCTTCAGTTGAGCAATTTCGATCTCGACAACGTGGTCGCGCACGGGTTACCCGGTTTGGACGGGAGGCCCGCAGCGTTCTTCGCGTTCTTCAAATCGAAAACCGCGCCTTCGATGCACGCAGGACGTATGGCAGTCATGCTGCTTCCCTATCTGTATGCGAGCTGGCTGCGGGTGAATTGCAACAACGAGGCGCAGAAAAGTCACGAAGGTTCGAGCGCGCCGCTTTCTAACCGCGAAATCGAGGTGCTCGAGTGGATGCAAAAGGGCAAGAGCAACGGCGAGATCGCGCAGATCCTGGGTATCAGTCAGCCCACCGTCAAGAATCACGTACAGAAAATTCTGCGCAAGTTCGGCGTTCATAACCGCACGCAAGCGGTTGCGCTGGGGTTGTCTTTGAGTATCACGCAGCGTCGATCGTATTCGTTGGGCGTTTGACGGTGGCGTATATCCGCGGCGGACGAGACGCATTCGCCTCGACGCACAACAGCACCCGCGGCATCGCGCTACCGCGCAACCGACGTACTCGCGCACCGGCCGAATGGCGCGGGAACCCTCGACGCATGCGAGGCTACACCTACTTATTGTTGCTGTTTCTGGTTGCAATAAGCGGCGCCGCACTTGCCGGCGTTGCGCAGGTCTGGCACACGTATGCACAGCGCGAAAAGGAATCGGAGCTGATGTTTGTCGGCCGGCAATTTCAGCTCGCGATAGAAAGCTACTATCGCGCGTCTCCCGGCTCCCCGCAGTTCCCGCAGAGCCTCGACGACTTGCTGAAAGACCAGCGCTTTCCGGGCGTGCGGCGTCACCTGCGCAAGATTTTCGTCGATCCGATGACCGGCAAAGCGGAGTGGGGAATCCAGCGTCAAGAGGGAATCGGCATTTTCGGCGTACACAGTTTGTCGGAAGGTGTGCCTATTAAACAGACCAACTTCGAGGCCAAGTTCGCGCAACTGGATGGCGCCAAGACTTATCGGAATTGGATCTTCGCGTTCAATCCGCTCATGCAGGATCAACCGGCAACGCTCGCCGCTGCGGGAGCCGGCACAGTGCCAACTGCGTCGGCGCCTAGCGTCATCACTGCGGTTGCACCAGTCGCGCCTGAATCACCAGCGGAAATTGAACAGAAGGAAAAGTCGCGCGATCGCATGTGCTCGATACAACTGCGTTCCGATAGCGACACGTGCCAGATTGCTCAGCGGGCTAATGGACCGCAGATGATGAGTCGTTGCACCGCTTCCGCCGCGCGCCGCAATCGCGGCTGTTTGGACGGCACCGCAGACGCCGCCTCTCCACTCGAAACGAGCGCCTACTAATTTCGAGCGCCTACTGATTTCTTAGCCGGGCGCGATCGCCGCGTCATTACGCGTCGCGTTAGGTCTCGCATCCAAACCGGCCGAAAGGACTATGCGCTGCGGCAGCGGCGCTACTACAGATGTCACGGCCACGGCATATTGTGCGAATCGGTCAGGTAACAGGAATAGCGCTTGGAGATCGCGGTAGTCGCGAAAATGTCTGCGTTACGCGATGGATCGGATTGCCTGCGTGCAGGTGCGTTGCGACGGCTCTGCGTGATTGCACATCGAGCTGCCACTTTCATACGTTAGGGGGATGCATGAAGCAAACGAAATTCAAGTTGGTTTCAACTGCGCTGGCGCTATTGGCTGCAGGGCATGTCGGTGCCGAAATTCTAGACTCCACTGCCACGGTGACCGGCGGTGAGTTATTTTTATCGGTGTGGGACCCGGCGCGTCAGATATCGTACACGCGCGATCTCGGCATCACGCTCAGCAACTTTCTGCCGGGCGGTGCGACAGCGCCGACCGCGGGCACACTGAGCTTCGATCCGACAGCAACACCGGGCATCAGCGCAGGCAATGTTCTAGCCCCGGGTTACAAGCTGACTTTCGGCGCCGATCCGCTGTTGCTCTCCGCATTCGGCGGCAGCCTCGCCGGCACCAATTACCAGATCCTCGCCGAGAAGGCCGGATTTCAATATTCGTATCTGACGACCAGCGCCGCCGATGGAACTGTCATGGGCGCGATTCCGACCGTCGAAGTAAGTCAGCTCAAATCAGGCGGAGATTTATACGTTTCGGCGGTTAACAAGGAAGGCACGCACGCAACGCAAACGAATGGTTCGAGTTTCACGACCGATCCGCAGGATGATGCCAACGTCGGTAAAGGCCTGAAAGACAACTGGGGCGGCCAGGTCCAGGAGTTCAAGACTACGGCTGCGATCGACACGGCGGTCAGCTTCTTCAACTTGAGCAGACCCACCAGTGGACTGTTCGCCAAGCTCACCGAATTCAAGAACGATTTCGGCAACGCGACCTGGAAGCTGTCCTCCGACGGCTCGCTGGTATACGCAGCGCCTATCGCCGCGGTGCCGGAGCCGGGCACCTGGGCGCTGCTGGCTGGTGGACTACTCGTGCTCGGCGCCATCTCACGGCGCCGCATCGACTAGTCGCAAGTAAACGTCCCACTCGATCGGCCTTACGTCCGGCGCGCGCCGCTGCGCGCGCCGACTGGGATTCCTTTACCTTTTAGCGAGACCAAAACTCATGGAACTCAAGCTCACTCATATCGCGTGCGCGGCCGCCTTGGCCGCGTTCTCCTCAGCATCATGGGCGGTTGCACCCGGAAGTTGTGCGGGTACATCGGCCAACTTCGACATCGATGTTTATCTCGCCGGCGCGTCGGCCGTGCAGAACTCGCTCGGCGGCGTCATCTCCGAGATTTTGAATCCAGGCTTTACCGTCGTCTACGACAACGGCACTTCCGGCACCAAGGGTTCGGCGTATCGTGCCTACTGCGGCACGCTGAACGCCACAACCGGCGCTCTCGCAGGTAAGAAGGTACGTTTCCTGGACCGTGCGCGCGGCGGCTCGGTGTGGGGCGTCAATCCGGTGGCGCGCGATCAGGCTATCGCGACGTTGAACTTTGCAGACGCGGCGTGCGCGGCGTCCGCGACCGCTGGCGTGAATTTCGAATGCTCGGAAATCGGCAATGATTTGAATGCGGCAACCGCCGGCAATCGCAAACCGGATTTCGGTATCTCCGATGTCGAACCGCAGATGTTCAAAGATCCCATCAACGTGGAATTCGGACAAAATCAACTCAGTGCAACCGAGCTAGCCAAAGTCACCGGTGGGATCAAATCAGGCTATCAAGTCATCTTCGGACCGGCGGTGACGCTCAACGTAAATCTCTCCGACTTAAGTCGTACGCAAGTCGCTTCGCTGCTTACCGGTCAATATGTAACCTGGGATCAAGCCGGCTCGTCCCTCAACACGCCGGTGACCGTATGCCGCCGGGTGCAAGGTTCGGGAACGCAAGCGGCGTTCAATCAGTACTTCCTCAACTTCCCGTGCGGCGCGAACAACATCGCGCAATCGGGCAATGCCAGCCCGACGCGTATGACGGATAGCGCGGGCTACGGCGTCAGTGGCACGGGCGCTTCGCAAGCGGATCCGATCGTAATCGATCCGAGCGCTGGACCCACTACGGTGGAAAATCCGGCGTCGGGCGACGTGCGCTCGTGCTTGATCAACGCGCAGAACGGCACCGATTACGCGTTCAAAGGCGATGACGGCAAGTTCTACAGGATCAAGTTCAGCGCACCTGGCGGCCCGTACGGTGCGATCGGCGTGCTGTCGCTGGACAGCAAAGGCAACACCGGCTTCGGAACGCAGTGGAAGTTTGCCAAGCTCAACGGCATCGATCCCACTGTGCAAGCCAACGCGCAGATGGGGCTGTATGACTTCGTGTTCGAGAATACCTTTCAGCGTAACAGCACCAAGGTCTATCCGAATCCGAACTACACGACCTTCATTAATCTGTTCATACAGAAAGCACAGAGTGAGTCCATTCTGCGGGGGATCGCTAACGTGAACGTACGCCAATCGCTGCTGGCGCTTCCGACCGCGACGAATCCAGTGCCCTCCGCGGCTAACATCACCTCGAAATGGACGCGTTCAGCCAATTCGTGCAAGGCCGGTCAGTTCGTGTACTGACGAGCTCACTCGGGTAATCTCGGCGTGCGCGAGAGCGTGTGCCGGGCGGCGGCGGGTCGGTCAGGGCTCGCCGCCGTTTTTTATTGCCCCGTTTTTGACTTGCCGAAGCGCGCCGGCCGCGAGCCCATAGAAAACGAAGCGCGCCGACGGCGTGCCCATA
>JBDTMS010000177.1:0-7464 GCA_039934195.1 Betaproteobacteria bacterium | reverse complement strand
GGTCGGAAGATCCGATCAAGATGAGCGACGTCGCGACGCTGAAAGAATACGGCCGCTCGACGCGCATCCCGGTATGTGCGAGCGAAACACTCGGCGGGATGGCACCGTTTCGCGATGTGCTGCAGGCGCAGGCGGCTGACGTGATCATGCTCGATGTCGGCTGGTGCGGCGGGTTGACCGAAGCGCGCAAGATCGCCGCGCTGGCGGAAAGCTATCAGCGGCCGGTGGCGCCGCACGACTGCAATGGACCGGTAATCTGGGTCGCGTCGATACAACTGATGCTGCACATCCCCAATGCGCTAGTCATGGAAGTCGTGCGTGCATACGTGTCGACTTGGTATGGCGATATTCTCACCGATGTGCCGCAAGTAAAAAACGGATTCATCTACGGCCTGCCGGGGCCAGGTCTCGGCACGCGCCTGCAACCGGACTTGCTGAAACGCGTCGGCGTGCATGTCAAACGAAGCGCCCTGTAGCGGATCGCCGCAAATGAATTGCTCTGCCGTGCGCTGTGCACGTCACCGCAACCGGACTATAGTTATTCCACGCCAACGAAGAGAATCTAGGAGGCAGCTCAATGGCCGCTGACAGCAGTCTTCGCATCAGCAATGTCGAAGGGTTTCCGACTTCCTTTCCGGTCGACCCCAAGAACAGCGTCACCCTGGGTATCGGACGCGCGGTCAAACGCGACGCGGTGATCGTCAAGGTCACCACGCAAGGCGGGCTCGTCGGCTGGGGCGAATCGCATCACGGCCGCTGTCCCGGCGCTGTCGCTGCGCTGGTGAACACGACGTTGAAGCAGCTCGTGATTTGCATGGACGCGCACGATGTCGTTGGCGTCTGGAACAAAATTTACGTGCGGCAATTAGGCAGCCACGGGATGGGCGCCGGTGCCTGCCTTGCCATGAGCGGCATCGACATGGCGCTGTGGGATATTCGCGGCAAGGCGCTAAGCGTACCTTTGTACAAATTGCTCGGCGGCGCGTCCCGACCGATTCCGGCGTATGCCGGCGGCGTGTCGCTCGGCTACCAAGAACCCGGCGCGCTCGTCGAGGAAGCAAAGCCGCACATTGCCGCCGGATATCGCGCGATCAAGCTCAGAGTCGGGGACACGCCGCAACGCGACCTGGAACGCGTAGCGGCGGTGCGCGACGCGATCGGCGATGACATCGCGATCCTGGTGGATGCCAATACCGGATATTCGGTCGCGGATGCACGCAATGCGATGCCGGGCTTCGACGAGTACGGCGTCGGCTGGCTTGAAGAGCCGTTTCCGGCGCACGATTACGCAAGCTATCGGCTGGCAACCAGCTTCGGCAGCGTGCCGCTTGCGGCCGGCGAAAATCATTACACACGCTTCGAGTTCAATCGGGTAATCGAAGACCAGGCGATTACCATTTTGCAACCCGATCTGTCCAAAACCGGCGGCATTACCGAAGCGCTGCGCATTGCCCATCTCGCGTCTGCATGGAAATTACAGATCAATCCGCATACGTCGATGACAGGTATCAACATGGCTGCGACCATCCACTTTTTGGCGGCGATCGACAACGGCGGCTACTTCGAGGGCGACGTGTCCAAGAACAACCTATTTCGCGACCAGCTCGTGAGTGAGCCTTATCGTGTCGACCGCGAAGGCTGCGTGTTGCCACTGGAGCGGCCCGGCCTGGGTTTGGATATCGATGAGAAATTTATTGCGGCACATCCGGTAATCGATGGACCGGCTTACGTTTGAATAATCACGAAGGAGTGCAGAATGCGAAGTGCCCGTTTATTTTTCATGTTGCTGGTCACCGTCGTCGCGAGCGGCTGCGCGCACCTCGCTCCGCCGGAGGCCGATGCGCTGGCCAAGCTGTTGCAGCCGGTGCCGGCGAAAGCCGTGATCTACGTTCTGCGCAACGAACCCGCCAGTGCCCCATGGCGCATGAAAGTAACGCTCGACGGTACCGACATGGGCAGCACCAGCGCAAATACATATTTCCGCTGGGTGGTCGAGCCCGGCCGGCACATTATCGTTTCGGAAACCGAGAACGAAGCGGGTCTGGTGGTCGACACCGAGCCCGGTCGTATCTACTACGTCTGGCAACAGGTCCACACCGGCTTCTTCAAGCCGCGCTCGGAGCTGAAGCTAGTCGATCAAGAAACCGCGGAGGTCGCGCTCCGCGCGTGCTACATGCTGGAGGGGAGCGCCTGACAATCGCTGCGGTCGGATCTCTATTTTCGCGAACGTTTTTCGCTGTCCCGGCTGCGGCATAATCGTGCGAGGTAACAAAGCTAGGGACGGTGTTGTGGCGGACGCCTTGCGCAGACTTGTTTGGGCACTGATCGCAGCGCTGGCGCTGACCGCGACAACCGGCCGCGCAGAATATCCGGACAAGCCGATCCGCATCATCGTGCCGTTTCCACCCGGCGCGTTCAACGACCAACTCGCGCGTGTGCTCGGGCAGCGATTCACGCAGCACTGGGGACAGCCGGTCATCGTCGACAATCGCCCCGGCGGCGCTACCGTGATCGGCACCGACCTCGCAGCCAAGTCAGCACCTGACGGTTACACGCTACTGATCGTCTCGTTCGCGTTCGCTGTGAATCCCAGTCTGCAATCTCGCCTGCCGTTCGATACCGTCAAGGATTTCGCGCCGATCGCTCTTGCTGCAACCACGCCGAACTTCCTGGTCGTGCGACCAACGCTGCCGGCGAAATCGGTGCAGGAGCTGCTGACCCTCGCGCGCAGCAAACCGGCGTCGTTGAATTACGCATCGGCGGGTAACGGCACCTCTAATCACTTGTCGATGGAGCTCTTCAAGAGCATGGCAGGCGTCGATCTCGTGCACGTGCCGTACAAAGGCAGCGCGCCCGCGGTTGCCGATCTACTCGGCGGTAAAGTCGACGTCATGTTCGACAACGCGCCGAATGTCTTGCCGCAAGTGAAAGCCGGGAAACTGCGTGCACTGGCGGTTTCCAGCAGCAAACGCAGCAAGACGGTGCCTGAGCTTCCGACCGTCGCAGAATCGAGTGTTCCGGATTTCGACGTGCAAGTCTGGTTCGGGGTCGTCGCTCCTACGGGAACGCCGAGATCGATCGTCGATAAACTGAACGCGGAGATCAATCGCATCCTGCAGACGCCCGAGGTTAAATCCACGTTCGAACGGCAGGGCGTGGATGTTGCCGGTGGCACGCCGGAACAGTTCGCCGCGCACTTGCGCACGCAGATGGCGAAGTGGGCGAAGGTCGTGAAAGACACCGGTGCGCATCTGGATTGAACGTAGCGCACCATGTCACAAACGGTATTAGTCGAGCGACGAGACAACAGCGCACTGGTAACGCTCAATCGCCCCGATTCACTCAACGCCGTGAACGTCGAAATGCGTGAAGCGCTGATCACGACGCTCGCCTCGTTGAATGCAGATGCGGAAGTTCGCGCCGTGATCGTCACCGGCGCAGGTGAGCGCGCGTTCTGCTCGGGACAAGATTTAAACGAAACGGCACGCTACACGATCGACGACATCGATACCTGGCTCACTCGTCAGCATGCGATGTATCAAGCCGTTCGCGATCTTGATAAACCGTGCATCGTCGCGTGGAACGGCGTCGCCACCGGCGCTGGATACCAGATCGGCCTGTGCGCAGATCTGCGCGTCGGCTATCCCGAAATGAAGCTCGGGCAGCCAGAGATTCGCGCCGGCCTCGCCAGCATCGTCGGTTCGTATCTGATGACGCTGCACGTCGGCTTGTCGCAAAACATCCAGATGTCGCTGACCGGCGAGCTGATCGTCGGACAACGCGCCCGCGACATCGGCGTCATCAACTATCTCGTTCCACGCGATCAGGTGCTGGCGCGGGCGCTCGACGTCGCACAAGAACTATCGCAACTCGGCCCGACCGCGATACGACTGACCAAGCAGCGTTTCCGACAGCTGACGCAACCCGGTTTCGATCAAGCGCTAAGCGCAGCCAAGCTCGCGCAGCGTGAAGCGTACAAGAGCGGCGAGCCGCAGGCGGCGATGGCGCGCTTCCTTCAGAAGCGCAAGAGCTAGCTGTGCAGTTGCAATGGGTTGTTCAAAGTCACCAATGTCGAGGCTACGAGTCGGCCTGACTGTAGTAGTACTCCAAGAAGAAAGCGAATAATTACTTGTCGTACTCACACTCGGCGATCCGTCTGCGAAGACGAGGCCCGTCACGCGGATGAGTTCTCGCTAACAATTCCGTGGACTTCCAATTACGTTTTTCTATTGCGAAACGAGCACGACCAAGCCACTCCGGCACAAGGCATTGCTCGCCAATCCATTCCGGCGCGGTAGTACGCCGCCCGAGATGCTGCGCGACTCAGCAGGCACGAACAACGGATAGCCCGAGCTCTTGCCGCAGAGGGTGTACCGCTTCCATCAGCTCGGGCGGGCGTTACAGCTTTCGGGACAACACGTCCTTGATCGCTGCATTCTCCAAAGCAAGATCGGCATACATGCATTGAAGCGTGGCGTTGGAGACTCTACGTACATCGCCGCCAAGACTTTCCCGAATGCAATCTATCTAAAGTGTATCGATCGCTCTCACGCAAAAAATGCACGTTCATCTCGGCGTGCCGCAGCGTTTTTCTGAAACGCAATTTCCTTCTTCTGTAGCACTGGATAACAAAGTCTCACTCGACGCTGGTGTAGCTTTTGAATGTCAACACGCACCCTGACAAGCACTTGTATGACGTGCAGTTGGGAAGTCCAAGAAAGCGTTGACACGTCATGGCGCCTCCTACATTCTCGTTGCCAGCAAGCGACGTTTGTCAACGCAATGATGCGCGATCGATGGGCGAAAACATCGCGAACGCCATAGAAGTCGAGACGCTCCTCCGTAGAGAGCGAGACGAAACGAGGTTGGAGTTCGTACCGGTGGATCCGAAGGATTCTCGAATGAGCAGACGTCTCGAATTGCTATTGCGAGCACTGCTCAAGTAACCGAAGACTAATCTCCAATAGCAACTGACGATGTTGTTTACTGCGCGTCAATTGTTGAGGCGGTTGAGCCTGATGAAATCGTGCAACTGAACGCTCCGTTGGCGGCATCGAAGCCAGCCACGTTATAAGCAAAATGGATAGGAAACCAGGCGGAGAAAGCTGATGGGCGCATTACTGATTCTGTTTTTAGCCGGCGTGTATGTCTGGGTAGGTGTCAGATTGCTGAGGTCGTTTTCAACACTTGCTGGAAAACTCGTAACGCTTTTGGTTTTGATTTTGATTCCAAGCGCTGATGGGATCTACGGTCGGATCAAGCTGAAACAGATGTGCGAGGCTCAAGGCGGCTTAAAGATCCTCCGACCTGTAGAGGGCGCCAAGGGATTCCGTGATCAACATTTTCGGCCAGAGAAAGAATGGATCACAAAATATGGATATCAGTTCATAGAGGGGCGAGGTCCCGATGGCCGGCCTGCCAGAGTGAGTAGACAAGCGGACGGAACGATCACTACCGAACATGACGTGATCCCCATATCGGAATACGCCTCTGAGGAAGAAGCCGGCGATCTTGGTTGGGGTTATCGATACGGCGAATATCGCATCATCAACATCCAAACCAACGAGAAACTCGGGGTTTTTAAGACGTTCACCTACGACGGCGGGTGGATCGAACGAGCCATTGGACATCTCTATGGCTCCAAAGGAAGCGCCAATGGGTGCGGGTATGGGGATTCATGGCAAATCACCTTAAAGCTCATTCAAGAAACTCTCCAGCCAGCGCAAGAATAACAACGAGAAGGAAGATCATGGACATCAACCATCGGAAGCTAGCTGCCTATGCTTGGCTTTCACAAGCTAGCTATCGAGCTCTAGATAATTTGAGCGGCAATCAAGTCAGAGCATTTATAGAAAAACTCACCACTGTTAACGACGACGGATTCTCACCCGGCAATGTGTTTACCCAGCAGCAGGCGGACAGTCTGACTGACTCCGCAATTGGGTACAGCTTCGTAAATCAATATCCAAACGATGCAGCGGGTTTCAGTGCCACCGTGTTCAGGAGCAACGAGAACGGGAGCTACACCATCGCTGTCCGAGGCACCGAACCTACACGATGGAACCCAAGCGACCTTTTAGTTGCCGACCTTGAGATTGGATTACTAGGCAAGGCGCGCGAGCAGACAATTGCCGCGTACCGGTATTACAAACAGCTCACTACCGTGCCCGGTCAATCCGTAAGCTATACCACGCAAGAGAAATTACTGCTTGCAGGACTCTACACTGGATCGTTCGCTCCAATCCTGACGTCCGCCGCATATCTAGCAGTTTCCTTCCTCGTGGCTGGTGACGTGGGATTGGGCGTCGGCGACATCCCGATGATTCCGCACGGCTCCACGATCAACTTCACCGGGCATAGCTTGGGGGGCCACGTTGCGACCCTTCTTGCACAGCTGGTTGCAAAGAGTGGGATAGGCGATACCGGAGAAATCTTTACGTATAACGCCCCAGGCACTGGTGGAATTGTTGCCGAGCTACTGAGTTGGTGTGGGATAGATGGCTCGGATCCCACCATGGCTGCGAAAATCATCAACATCGTTGCCGACGGGGGCATCAGTATAACTGCGACGCTTGGATCCAAGCCAGGAGCTAACCAAGACATCGTCATAGAAAAAGAACTAAACCCGATTACCAATCACCTTATCTTTAAACTAAGCGACTCTCTAGCATTACAAGAGACGCTCGCGAAGCTTGATCCTAGCCTAAGCACTGCCACGCTCAATCGACTGTTTAAGTCGGTGTCCAACATACCGGAAAGCAGCTTCGAGCGTGCCCTTAATCCGGCGTTACGATTGTTTGACATTACCGCATTGCTGGAAATCGGTGGGTCCCGTGATGCGTTCTACCAAGCAATGGGCGTTCTCAGTGATCGAGTGAGTACAGCAGGCATTTCGAATCCATACAAGCTCGTTTCATTTTCTGACATGGATGCAAACTCAGTCGCCGTCGCGGCGCTCGCGGATACTGCTAGTGGCCTCGCATACCGGTATGCACTCGCCACGATGAGCCCTTATGCTGTTCTCAACTTTGACTACGCGCCGTTCTCGCAGCAGGAATTGGCTCTCTACAATGAAGAAACCGGTGAAGGCGCGTTGAGCAAGGAATATCTGACCGACAAAGCGCTCTACCTTAGCTGGCAGCTTGCCTTTAACCAAGCAGACCGCGACTACTCGGCCAACGGCCGAGACCTATTGCAGCGCGCGTTCAATGCTGGATGGTGGTATGACGAGCATTTCGCACAGACGACGAGGGACCTTTATACGGCCGGAGAAGACGGCAAAGACGTAGCACGCAAAGGCGGTATTCGGCAGCGACTCTCAAGGCGATTTCCTGATCGGTGGTGACCAAGCGGATCGCCTATACGGGCTTGACGGCGATGACATCCTTACCGGCGGCGGCGGCAAGGATTACATGGAAGGTGGATTGGGCTCCGACGAGCTGAACGGTGGTAACGGAAACGACG
>JBDTMS010000176.1:0-7472 GCA_039934195.1 Betaproteobacteria bacterium | reverse complement strand
GGCCTGATGCGCGAACGCGGCCGCGCGCAGACGGGCCAGACGCAGGTCGGCGGTACCGAGGCTGCGCCTGATCTCCCGCCGCTTGAGCAGCGTGCGTAATGGCCGGGGAATAACAACGCGAACATAAAGACATGTTCCGTGGCGTGAAAGGACGAGATAGCGGGCCAAAGTGGATCACCTTTGTGTACCACCAGGTGATTATACCGGCTACCGCATTGTTATTAAAAGAAATGGTGGAGGCGGCGGGAATCGAACCCGCGTCCGCAAGCCCTACACAGTCAGTACTACATGCGTAGCCAGATCATTTGATTTAGCCGGTCACCCGCCGACCGGCAGGCTGATGACAAGCGAGTTACCTAAGTTTGATACTGTACAAAGTAACCCTGCACAGCACGAGACTCCAAAAATGACTCTGCTGCCTTTTGCCTTGCGGCATCAGACCCGGCCTGGAGTCGAACCGGAGCAGAGTCCAGCCGGTATTAAGCGGCTAGAGCGTAGTTTTCGTCGTTGGCGACTAATAAATCCCAGCGGATTTACAAGGTAACTGGAACCTTGGCATGCACTGCGCTGCTTCGCGACCCACGTCGAAACCAGGTCGCCCCCATGTTCAAGACTAGTGGCGGGAACGAAGCTCAACCCCGCACCGAAACGATTATCCCATAGATGGTGGTTAGCCAAGCAACTTCAATACCCCGAGAGGGGTGTCGATGTAGAGCGTTGCGCCCCATTCCTGCGGCGGCTTACCGGTGCCGAGATAGCCGTACAGCGCGACGACCGGCGTCATGCCCGCTGCCAGACTTGCCTGCACATCGCGTTCATCGTCCCCGACATACAGACAGTGCGCCGGCGAAACGTCCAACAGCCGGCTCGCCTCGAGCAGAGAATCGGGATGCGGTTTAGCGCGTGGCATCGTGTCACCGCTGACCACGCAATTGGCGCGCGTCATCAGCCCAAGGGCTGTCACGAGCGGGCGCGTATAGCGTTGCGCCTTATTAGTGACGATTCCCCACGCGATAGCGCGAGCTTCCAACTCGCAAATCACGTCTTCCATGCCGGGAAACAAAGCCGATTCGTTGCACAGGTCGGCCTCATACAGCGCGAGAAATTCGTCGCGCAATTCCCCGTATCCCGGCGCATCGGGCGTGAGGCCAAAGCCGCCGAACAGCATGCCGCGCGCGCCTTGCGAGACGTATGGGCGCAGAGCGGAGACGGGGAGCGCCGGTTTATCGCGAGCCTGCAGTTGCTTGTTTAGTGCCGCCGCCAAATCGGGCGCGGTATCGGCGAGCGTGCCGTCCAAATCGAAAAGCACCGCCCGCACCTGCGGTCGGGATGCACTCATCGCCGATACTGAGCGCAGAGCATGTAATTGACGTCCGTATCCGGGCCGAGCGAATATACCCGTCGCAGCGGGTTGTACGTCATGCCGATCATCCGCTGCACGTCCAGACCCGCACTTCGACACCAGTTCGCCAGTTCCGAGGGGCGGATCAACTTGGCGTACTCGTGAGTGCCGCGCGGCAGCAGCCCGAGCAGGTATTCCGCGCCGACGATCGCAAACAAGAACGATTTCGGATTGCGATTGATGGTGGCGAAAAACGCATGTCCGTTCGGCTTGAGCAGGCGCGCGCATGCCGCGATATGTGCGGCAGGGTCGGGCACGTGCTCGAGCACTTCCATGCATGTCACGACATCGAAGGTTTCCGGCTGTTCATGCGCCAGATCTTCGACAGCAGCGTTGCGATAGGCGACTTGACGGCCGCTTTCCAGCAAATGCAGTTGCGCAACCTTGAGCGATCGCTCCGATAAATCGATGCCGGTGACCTCCGCGCCCTGGTCCGCCATGGCCTCTGCAAGAATGCCCCCGCCGCAGCCGACGTCGATTACGCGTTTGCCGCGGATGCCGCCGGCGTTGTCGATAATCCAACCCAGGCGCAGCGGATTGATATCGTGCAGTGGTTTGAACTCACTATTGGGATCCCACCAGCGATGGGCGAGTTGTCCGAATTTTTCGAGCTCCTGCGGGTCGACGTTGATCGTCACGATTGCTCCGTCATGCGTGTTTGCCAGGTAGCCGCCTTGTTGCGCAGTTCATGCTCGTCTTGCTGCGTTAGGGTGCCTTGCCGCAGCAGCCGGCGTCCATTGACCCAGACGTCGGAAACATCGCTGCGACCGGCAGCATAGACGAGGTGCGAGATCGGGTGATAGACGGGCGACATTGCGATCGATGCAAAATTGACTGCACATAGGTCCGCGGCTTTGCCGATGGTGATCGAGCCAATGTGGTCATCGAGACCCAGCGCGCGCGCGCCACCGAGCGTCGCCATATGCAGAGCGGCGTGGGCCGGCACACGGTCCGCACGTCCCGTATTGGCCTTGGCAAGCAGGGCAGCAAGGCGCATCTCCTCGAATAAGTCGAGGCGATTGTTGCTTGCTGCGCCATCGGTCCCGAGACCGGTATTGAGCTCCGCTTCGAGAAATCGCGACACCGGCGCGATACCGCTGGCGAGCTTCAGGTTAGAGGACGGGCAGTGCGCCGCGCTCGCCGCATGCAGCGCGAGCAGCTCGATCTCAGAATCGTTGAGATGCACTGCATGAACAGCAATGAGATTGGGGCAAATCAGGCCGAGGCGATGCAGACGCTCGATCGGGCGAACGCCGAAGCGCGTGAGGCTTTCTCGAATCTCTTCGTCGGTCTCGTGCAGATGCAGATGGATCGGCAGCTCGAGCTCATCTGCGTACAACAGGATCTGCTGAAAGCTGCGGTCGCTCACCGTGTAGGGCGCATGCGGCGCCAAGGCGTAGCTCAACGTCGGCTCGTGCCGGAACTGATCGCGCACCGCCAGCCCTTTGCGCAAATAGTCCTGTGCATCGGTTGCATAGCGGGTCGGAAACTCGAGGCAGATCAATCCGAGTACCGCGCGCATTCCGCTCTCGAGTACCGCCTGCGCGGCCGAACCCGGGAACATATACATGTCATTGAAACAGGTAATCCCGCCCTGGATCATCTCGGCGCACGCGATCAGCGTACCGTCATAGACAAATTCTCCAGAAACATGTTTCGCTTCTGCGGGCCAGATGTGCTCGTTGAGCCAGCGCATCAACGGCAAGTCGTCTGCCAATCCGCGCATCAGCGTCATGGCCGCATGCGTATGCAGATTGATTAGGCCGGGGATCAGCGCATGCGAAGAGAGATCGACGAATTCGTTCGCCGAATACTGCTCACGTGCGCGATCGATCGGCAACACGTCGACTATCAAGCCATCGCGCACCACGACGCAGTGACACTCGAGCACTTGATTCGCCGGGTCTACGGGAACGATCCAGCGCGCGCTGATTATCTGATCGACTGCTTGTGGTGTCGTCATAAGCTCCAACGAAAAGCCCTGCTTTCGCAGGGCTTTCGTTTGACTGCGAATCGACCGGTGCGCTACTTTTGTTTCTCTGCAGTCACTGTGACTTCGACCCGCCGATCCGGCTGTAGACACGAAATCAGCTTTTGCTTGCGCATGCCGCCGCAGCTTTCGAAGCTCGCGAATTCCTGCGTTTCGCCGCGGCCTTCCGCTTTCACGTTGCCGGCCGGAACACCCTTCGCAACCAGATAGGTCTTGACTGCGATCGCCCGGCGTTTCGACAGCGTCTGGTTATACATGCTGCTGCCGATCGGATCGGCAAATCCCACGCATAGGATGTCACCGTACGTTACGCCCTTCAGCTGGCTAACCAAATCGTCCAATTTCTTGCTGGAATCTGGACGAATGGAATGCTTATCGAAATCGAACAACGGGTCTGCTTCCACTGTGATGGTCACCGGCAACATGGTGACCGCCTGTGCAGGCGCCTCGGCTTGTGCGGGCTGTTGTTGTTCAACTTGAGCGGTCGGCTGTTCGGCCTGTTGCTCAACGGGAGCGGCAGCTTGCTCTTCGACCGGAGCTGCCGCTTGCTCTTCGACCGGAGCTGCCGCTTGCTCTTCGACCGGCGCCGCAGCCTGCTCTTCCACCGGGGCCGCAGCCTGGGCCGGTTGTTCAGCTGGCGCAGGTGCCGGTTCTGTCGGCGCTGCCGCTAGCTCGGCCGGCGCGGCCTGTTGCTCAGGCTCGGCAGCGGGCTCTTCTTTAGCGGTTTCCTGCTCGACAATGGTCTTCGGCTCACTGATCAGTTCTTCCGGCTCCTTGCCGGAATCATCGTCCGAATAGACGCTCTCGGCTGTGATGTCTTCGTCTTTTGCTTCTGCGTCCTCGTCGTCGTTATAGACGGTCGAGCCTACGATGCCGTCATCCTTGGATACACCCTCATCGTCGTCATTGAAGACGGTGCCGCCGACGATGTCCTCATCTTTGGCGACGCTTTCTTCATCGTCGTTATAGACGTTGTGACCGATGATGCCATCGTCCTGGACGGCGTTATCTTCATCATAGGAGCGAGTCTCTCCTTCGTCCTGGGTGGCGCTCTCTTCGTCGTTGTCGCCGAACATTACCGGCGCGCCGATGGTTGTATCTTCTGCTTCCGCACCCTCGGCGGCTGTCATCGGCGCCATGTCTGCGGGCTCGGCTTCCTGGACAAACTCTTCTACCGGCGCCTCTTCCGCTGCGGCCTCGGCGGGAATCGGTTCTTGCGGGACGTACTCGGATCGGTTGCCCGCTAGCGATTTTGGCTCAGCTACCGGCGCAGCCGCCGCTTTCGGCCCGGATTGCGCGGGCGATGCGAACAGGTCTGGGTGGCACTCCGGTGTGGCGGTTTGCGGAGTCCAATAGCCGGTGGTTACGCAACCGCGCGTAACGGCGGAACGCACGTTGATGCCGAGACTGTCATACACATACTGTCCGCGCCTTGGCGCGCTGGCGGGGTCCAGTTTCCCGCCCGCACCTTCGTCGGCCGCAAGCACAGACAAGGCCGGTAGAAGGGCGGAGAGCATGGAGACATGCGTTATTGTTCTCTTCAATTCGAATTGCATGGGGACTCCTCTAACTCACCTGTTGGGATCACGACTCTGGCGGGTCCCCCACGCATGCACGCATGCGCGCGCTGGCGGGGTGTTGATTGGTGCCTTCACTTTCATCGCGGCAAACGCGCGAAACACTTGTTTCCCCCGCAATGCCCAAGCAACGCCAGGGCGTATTCGTCCTGCATTGCAGCGTTCCGGCATCACTGTATTCCAGCTTAATCATATAGCACATCGCTTTTGAAGCCAACCCGCGGAGGCGCGGTGCTGGCAGCTTGCGCTCGTCCGCATCGCGCACAGACAGCCCGTTGGTCGCAGCGCCGCAAGCGAGGAGACGCGTGCATGATAAAATCATTCGTTTCGTGCCTACCGCGCAAACGCGTCGTTCGAGCTAGTGCATCGGTTGACGTCGTCGCGATGTTGCGTATATGCGGTTGCACAGATGCGGTCGGGCGGTCCCCAGGGGCGGCGGCCGTCTGGGCAAGCCGCTCGAGCGGCTGCCTGATCCATCGGCGGCCTATCACCGACTACTGCCGGAGCCGACTACCGCTGACGCACCGACTAAACTGGCGAACCGACATGCTCGCGCAACCCCAATATATCCTGGCGCAACCCCGATGGCGGCGCAAACGAAGCAGTTCGAAGCTGTGACCACGCCGGTAGAGAAGATGTTCCCAGCGCATCGTCATTATGCGCGTCTGAATAGTGAGCTTGGAGGCAGCGCTTATCCATGATTTGTTGACGTCGCATGCGTCGCGCCTTCGCGTTGTGCCGTGCAGTTTTCCTAATCGCATCCGAGCAACCTCTAGGTAACAATGGACCAATTCGCAAAAGAAACGCTGCCGGTCAGTCTCGAGGAAGAGATGCGCCGCTCCTACCTGGATTACGCCATGAGCGTAATCGTGGGCCGCGCGCTGCCTGACGTGCGCGATGGACTCAAGCCGGTTCATCGCCGCGTTTTGTTTGCCATGCACGAGTCGAATAATGTCTGGAACCGCCCGTACGTCAAGTGCGCCCGCATCGTCGGGGAGGTTCTCGGGAAGTACCACCCCCACGGAGATTCCGCGACCTACGAAGCTCTGGTTCGTATGGCGCAGGACTTCTCCATGCGCTACATGCTGATCGACGGGCAGGGCAATTTCGGATCGGTCGACGGCGACGCTCCCGCCGCCTATCGCTATACCGAATGCCGGATGTCGCGCATCGCGTCGGAGATGCTCGCCGATATCGACAAGGAAACGGTCGACTTCGTTCCGAACTATGACGGCAAGGAGCAGGAACCCAAGGCGCTGCCGGCTCGGATACCCAATCTGCTGATCAACGGCTCGTCCGGCATCGCAGTGGGAATGGCGACCAATATCCCGCCGCACAACCTCGCCGAGGTGGTCAACGGATGTCTGGCGTTGCTGGCTAACGCCGAGCTTACGGTCGATGACCTGATCGGTATCATCCCCGCGCCGGATTTCCCGACCTACGGGATCATCTACGGCACCGAGGGCGTCAAGGAAGGCTACCGCACCGGCCGCGGCCGCGTGGTCATTCGCGCGCGCACGCACGTAGAAGAGCTGGAGAGAGGCAATCGCAGTGCGATTGTGATCGACGAGCTGCCCTATCAGGTAAACAAAGCCAACCTTCTCATCCGCATCGGCGAGTTGGTACGCGAGAAGAAACTCGAAGGTCTTGCTGAGATTCGCGATGAATCTGACAAGTCCGGCATGCGCGTGGTGTTGGAGCTCAAGCGTGGCGAGATCCCGGAAGTCGTGCTGAACAATTTGTACAAAGAAACGCAGATGCAGGACAGCTTCGGCATGAACATGGTCGCGCTGGTCGACGGCCAGCCGCGCCTGCTGAACTTGAAGGAGCTGATCGAGTGGTTCCTGCGCCATCGGCGCGAAGTGGTAACGCGCCGCACTGTATTCGAGCTGCGCAAGGCGCGCGAGCGCGGCCACATCCTGGAAGGTCTGGCGGTGGCCTTGTCGAACGTCGACGAGATCATCGAGCTGATCAAAACGTCGCCGTCCCCGGCCGAAGCCAAGCAGAGCCTGATGGGCCGCTTGTGGCAATCGCAGATGGTGCAGGAGATGCTGGCGCGCGCCGATGTCGGGCGTTCGCGGCCCGACGGGCTCGCAGCGGATCTCGGACTTAAGCCGGAGGGCTATCGACTATCGGAAGCGCAGGCGCAGCGCATCCTGGAAATGCAGTTGCAGCGCCTGACCGCGCTCGAGCAGGACAAGATTCTCGACGAATACAAGCAGGTGCTGGAAACCATCGCCGACTTGCTCGATATCCTGGCTAAACCCGAGCGCATCACGGCGATCATCTCGGACGAGCTGACCCGCATCCGCGATCAGTATCAGGACAAACGCCGCAGTGAGATCGTCGTCAATGCAGAAGATTTGAACCTGGAAGACTTGATCACGCCGGCCGATGTCGTCGTGACTTTATCGCATCAGGGCTACATCAAGTCGCAGCCGCTGGCGGACTACCGCGCGCAGAAGCGGGGCGGACGCGGTAAACAGGCGACTGCCACGAAGGA
>JBDTMS010000175.1:0-7493 GCA_039934195.1 Betaproteobacteria bacterium | reverse complement strand
ATTGAAAACTGATGGGCCCGCTGGGACTCGAACCCAGGACCAAAGGATTATGAGTCCTCTGCTCTAACCAACTGAGCTACAGGCCCCCTTTGAGGAGGCGGGCATTTAAGCAGAATTGCGCCGGCAGCGCCAGCGACCCAACGTTTGACGACCCGGCCGCCGAACGATGGATGACTCCCGCGCAGCGCGCAGACGATTTCGCCCGCTCAAAGCTCGTAGTGCTCCCCGCTCGCTTGCCGCGCCCTATCCACCATCGCCGGCGTCAGATGCGGCGCGAACATTTCGATAAATGCATAGGTGTATTTGCGTAAATACGCCGCACGCTTGATCGCGACGCGCGTGGTGTTGTCGTGGAATAAATGGCCAGCGTCTATCGCGTGCAGATTGGTATCGCGCTTGGGGTCGTAGGCCATCGCCGCGATGATGCCGACGCCGAGCCCGAGCTCGGTATAGGTCTTGATGACATCGGCGTCGATCGCGGTGAGCACCACGTCCATCTTCAATCCTTTCATCGCGAATGACTGATCTATGTGCGAGCGGCCGGTGAACTCGGGGCTGTACGTGATGATCGGATAGCGCGCGACATCGTCGACCGATAGCGCCTTCACTCTCACCAGCGGATGACCATGCGGCACGACGACGCAGTGATGCCACGTATAACCGGGCAGCGCCATCAGCTCCGGATAGTGATCCAGCGCTTCGGTCGCGATCGCGAGATCGGCTTCGCCAGCCATCACCATATCCGCGATCTGGGTGGGGCTGCCCTGCTGCAGCGACAGACGCACTTTTGGGTACTGCGCACGAAACTTCTGCACGACCGACGGCAATGCGTAGCGCGCCTGTGTGTGCGTGGTCGCAATCGTGAGTGCGCCGGCATCGTGATCGGAAAATTCTTTGCCGACCTGGCGCAGGTTTTCCGCTTCGGCGAGCAACCGATCGATCACCTGTACAACCGTCCGCCCAGGCTCGGTTAGCGCAACCAGGCGCTTGCCCCGCCGCACGAAAATCTCGACGCCGAGCTCTTCTTCGAGCTCGCGAATCTGTTTGCTGATGCCGGGTTGCGAAGTGAATAGCGCGTTGGCGGCCTCGGTAAGATTGAGCCTTTGCCGTACTGCTTCGCGAACGTAACGCAACTGCTGAAAATTCATCTACACCCCGGTGAAAGACAAGCGCGAACCCGCTATGGAAGCTCTGGTTATTTGGTTATGGTAATTGGTTCGTTTTGTTTATAACCCCAGCTTATTACGATCTCTATCGTTTTGGGAAGGATGGCCTGCTGTGATCAGATCGAGGACGCTATGCGCCGGTCTACACGCAGTCCGCGCCAGCATTGCTTTCGCCGGTAGCATGGGTCGCCGCGAGTGGACCTGCGTTTCAATCCCGGTCCGATGTCCTGAGCGGCGTGCGACGAACCGAGAAACAGCTCCCACCTTTACGATCGGTAGCGATCGCGGCCCACGTTCCTTCATTTCACGTGCACTTATCCGAGCATCCCTATGGACGGAATTGACAGCTTGCAAGAGGGCCTTGCTGACTTCAGCGAAATCGACCAATACGGACGCGATCTGCAGGCTTTCCTGAATCTCGAGATCGATGCCGAGCGCTTCACTGCGATTCGCCTGCAGATGGGCTGCTACGGGCAGCGCCAGGAAGGCGTCAACATGCTGCGCATCAAGATTCCCGGCGGCAGCTTGAGTCCGAATCAGCTGCGCAGCATCGGCAGCGTACTGCAGAAATATTCGCAGAGCGAAACCGCGCACGTGACGACGCGCCAGGACATTCAGATCCACTATATTCCCCTGGAAAATACCCCCGACGCCATGCGCGATCTCGCGCGCGCTGGCTTGACCACGCGCGAAGCGTGCGGCAACACGATCCGCAACATCAGCGCCTGTTCGCTGTCGGGTGTGTGCCCGCGCCAGCATACCGACGTCCAGCAGCATCTGCAGACCGCCGTGCAGCACTTTCTGCGCAATCCGCTCAATCAGCAGATGCCGCGCAAGTTCAAAGTCAGCTTCTCCGCATGCGAATCGGATTGCGCACAGGGGATGATCCACGACCTCGGCATCGTCGCGGTGCGCGACGGCGATCGCTTCGGCTTCAAGGTGCTAGCAGGCGGCGGGCTCGGCCACAAGCCGCATGAAGCCATTCTGATCGAATCGTTCATCGAAGAGCGCGACCTGCTGATCTCGATGGAAGCGGTGGTCACCTTGCACAACAAGTATTCCGACCGCGTCAAACGAGCCAAAGCGCGCATTAAGTTTCTGGTAGATCGTTTCGGGGCCGAGGGCTTCTTAGAGCGCTATCGCGAAGAGTTCGTGCGCATAAAACAAGCACTCGGCCAGCGTGACTTCCCCGCCGAAAAATGGAGCGCGGGCGGCAATGGCCCGGTACCCGGTATCGGCGCGCCGCGCGCTGTGTTTGCGCAAAAGCAATCCGGCTATTCAGTGCTGCCGCTGTCGCTGCCAATCGGCAATCTCACCACGGTGCAAATGCACGGCATCGCCGATATCCTGGAAGCGCGCGGGCTGCGCGATCTGCAGGCCACGCAGGATCAGAATCTGATCGTGCTCAACGTGCCCGAGGCGCAAGTCGCGGAGCTGGTCGAGCAATTTGCCGCGCTCAAGCTCGGTTTGCCGAAAGTCGGCGACGATGTTGTGGCCTGTCCCGGCACGTCCACATGCCGTCTCGGCATCACGTCATCGACCGTGCTCGGACCGCAGCTCGATGGCGGCGAGCACGATCTGCGCATTCGCGTGTCCGGCTGCCATAACGGTTGCGCACAACCGGAAAGCGGCGACATCGGCATCTACGGCGAAGGACGCCGGCTGCACGGCAAGCTCATTCCGCATTATCAGATCTATCTCGGCGGCCACGGCATGACCGGCGGCGCCATCGGCATCAAAGGTCCGTCGGTGCCTTCGGCGCGCATCGAACCCGCGATCGAGCGGATCAAATCGCGCTACGCGGAAGAGCGCATCGACGACGAAACATTTTTCTCGTGGACGCGACGGCAGGCGCCGGATTATTTCAAAGTGCTGCTGACCGATTTAATTGCCATATCACCGGACGAAGTGCAAGACGTTCTGCGTGACCACGGCAACGCTGCCGACTTCCGCGTGCTGCAGCTCGGCGGCGGCGAGTGCGCCGGGGCATCACAGCAAAAAATCGGCACGCTGTTCTTCGAGGCTGCGCATGAACGCAACTACCGCGATGCGCTGAAGTTTCAGCGCAAATATCCCGACGCGCTCAGTTGCGCCGAAGCCGGTTTGACCGCGGTCGGCAAGGCGCTGGCGGACGCGACCGCGTTGCCCGAAAGCGAAGATCTGCCGGCGTTCGCCGAAGCGTTGAGCACCATTCCCGAGGCGCGTTCGCTGGCAGCGGAGTTGAGAGAACTCGCCGCCGCTGTTGCGCTGGAAGACGCGCCAGGCGAGCCGGATGTCTCGGCCTTGTTCGCACGCGTCGATGCGTGGACGGCCGCCGCGGCCGATCTCTGCCAGCGGCGCGACCCTACGCTGTCATTGCGCGAGACGCTGCCTGTCAGCCATCGCGCTGCGCTGGTTCCGGCGCTTGCATCATGACGACTGCAGTCTCCGCATTGAACGACACGCTCGCGTTGAAAGTCGCAAGCCTCGAGCAGACGTTGCGTTCGATCGCGCACGAGCACGCGCCGGCGGCGCTATCGAGCAGTCTTGCCGTAGAGGACATGGTGATCACCGACGTGATCTTGCGGGCCGAGCTGCCGATCGAAATTTTCACGCTCGACACCGGCCGGCTGCATCGCGAAACGTTGAACGTCCTCGACGCAATACGCGACCGTTATGGCTACGCGGTCCACGTGTTTCGGCCCGAAGCCAAGGCTGTCGAACGCTACGTCCATGACTTCGGCCTCGATGCGATTTACGCGAGCGTCGACCTGCGCCTGCGCTGCTGCCACATCCGCAAAGTCGAACCGCTGGCCCGCGCGCTGCGCGGCAAAGCCGCCTGGATCACCGGCATGCGACGCGCGCAATCGGTCACGCGCGGCGATCTGCTCGATCGCGAGTTCGACGCCGAACGCGGACTTTGGAAGTGCAATCCGCTCGCCGATTGGAGCGAGTGCGACGTGTGGGACTACATCAGCGCCCACGCCGTACCGTACAACCACTTGCAGGATCATGGTTATCGCAGCATCGGTTGCGAGCCGTGCACTCGCGCGATCGCAAAGGGCGAACCGCTGCGCGCCGGACGCTGGTGGTGGGAAGATGAGCAGTCCAAGGAATGCGGCCTGCACAAACGCCCCACCACGGTGAGCGAAACGTCGGAGGGCGCGCGATGAATATCGCCATCGATCCGAGCATTCTGCGCGAGCCGGATGACGGCAGACAGCGCACGCATCTCGACTGGCTCGAATCGGAAGCGGTGCACATCCTGCGCGAAGTGGTCGGCGAATGCGCTAACCCCGCGCTGTTGTTCTCCGGCGGCAAAGACTCCGCCGTCGTGCTGCGCCTCGCGGAGAAAGCCTTCCGCCCGGCGGCGATTCCGTTTCCCGTAGTGCACATCGATACTGGACACAACTTCCCCGAGGTCATCGACTTTCGCGACCGACGCGTGGCCGAGCTCGGTGTGCGATTGATCGTCGGCTCCGTAGAAGAATCGATGCGGCTGGGCACGGTGAAGCTGCGCCGGCCCGAGGACAGCCGTAACGCTGCGCAGTCGATAACGTTGCTGGAAACGATCGCCACCCATAAGCTCGATGCTTGCATCGGCGGCGCCCGCCGCGACGAAGAAAAAGCGCGCGCGAAAGAGCGGGTGTTTTCGTTTCGCGATGAGTTCGGCCAATGGGATCCGAAAAATCAGCGGCCCGAGTTGTGGGATCTGTACAACGCGCGCGTGCATTCGGGTGAGCACGTGCGCGTATTTCCGATCAGCAACTGGACCGAGCTGGACGTCTGGCAATACATCGAACGCGAGAACATTCCTGTGCCGGCGATGTATTTCGCGCACAAGCGTGCCGTGGTTCGCCGCAATAGCTTGCTGGTTGCGGTGACCGACGTCACGCCGGCGAAATCCGGCGAGATAGTGGAGGAGATCAGCGTCCGCTTCCGCACCGTCGGCGATATGACCTGCACGTGCCCCGTGGAATCGAGCGCGACGACTATCGCCGCCATCGTCGCCGAGACGGCGCAATCGCGAATTACCGAGCGCGGCGCGACACGCATGGACGATCAGACCTCCGACGTATCGATGGAACGACGCAAGAAAGAAGGATACTTTTGATGGACACCGCCTTGCTGGAAATTGCGCCCGACGAGGCGCAAGTGCAGACTGGCGTTCTGCGCTTGATTACCGCAGGCAGCGTCGATGACGGCAAGAGCACGTTGATCGGTCGCTTGCTGCACGACAGCCGCGCGATCCTCGAAGATCAATACGCCGCAGTGGCGCGCGCGTCGGAGCGTCGCGGGCAGGAGTTCGTCGATCTATCGCTCCTGACCGACGGACTCGAAGCTGAGCGCGAGCAAGGCATCACCATCGACGTCGCGTACCGCTACTTCGCCACGCCGCGGCGCAAGTTCATCATCGCCGACACGCCGGGGCACGAGCAGTACACGCGCAACATGGTCACCGGCGCGAGCACAGCCGACGCTGCTGTCGTGCTGATCGATGCGCGCAAAGGTCTTCTTGTCCAGTCACGCCGCCACATCTACTTGTCGGCGCTGCTCGGCTTGTCCGAGATCATCGTCGCCGTCAACAAGATGGATCTGGTCGACTTCGACGAAGCAGTGTTCCGCTCGATCCGCCACGAAGTGCTCGCCTTCGCGCATGGCCTCGACGTTAGCCGCGTGAGCTTCGTCCCGATCTCGGCGTTGCGTGGCGATATGGTGGTGAATCGCGGCGACGCGCTGGATTGGTGGACCGGGCCGACCTTGCTCGAAGCGCTCGAAACCGTCGATGCCAGCCGTACACTATTGGATTTGCCTGCACGCTTTCCGGTGCAACTCGTGAGCCGCCCCGATACCGCAGGCTTGCACGGTGCACGCGGCTACCTCGGCCGGCTCGAGTCCGGCACGCTGACGCGCGGACAGGCCGTCATGGTGCTGCCGTCGCGCCAGAGTACGCGCATCAAGGACGTCATCTCCCTCGAAGGCTCGACGCGCGAAGCCATCGCAGACGATTCTGTAACGCTGATTCTGGAAGACGATGTCGACATCTCGCGCGGAGACATGGTGGTCAGTCTGGGTGAGCTGCCGAGCGTGACCAACTCGCTTAGCGCGCGTCTATGCTGGCTCAGCGCGGACGCGTTCGAGCCGCAACGCAGCTATCTCCTGCGCCACACCACGCGCACCGTGAAAGCCAGAATCCGCACCGTGACATCTCGCATCAACATCCACACACTGGAACGCGATGCGTTCACTGCGCCGCTCGCGATGAACGACATCGTCAACGTGCAGATCGCCCTGCAGCAGCCGATCGCGTGCGATGCCTATGCGGGCAATCGCATCACCGGTGCATTTATCCTCATCGACGAAGTCAGCAATCAGACCGTCGCTGCGGGATTGATCGACTGACATGGGCACCGTTTATCTGATCGGCGCCGGTCCCGGCGCACCCGATTTGCTGACATTGCGCGCTGCGCGCATTCTCGAGCGCGCGGATATCGTTTTCCACGATGCGCTTGTGCATCCCGAAGTGCTCTCGATGGCGTCGTGCGCCCGCATCGTGCCGGTCGGCAAACGCTGCAGCCGCATCTCCACCGATCAGCGCTTCATCAATCGTAATCTTGTCGAGGCAGCATCGCGACACGAAGTGGTGGTGCGTCTCAAGGGCGGCGACCCAATGATCTTCGGACGCGCGCAAGAAGAGATCGATGCGCTCGTCGAAGCCGGTATCCAGTATGAGATCGTTCCCGGCGTGACGGCGGCGTTATCTGCGAGCGCCGAGCTTGGCATATCGCTCACGCAGCGCGGTGTCAGCCGCAGCGTTGTATTTGCAACCCCGAGAACGCGCGCCGATGTCGATGGCGCGGATCGCATCAGTGCATGGGCGAAGGCCGTCGCTGCCGCGGATACTGCCGTGTTGTACATGAGTCGTGGCCAAGCGCCGGCATTGGTGCACGCGCTGCAAGCTGCCGGCCTATCTGCGAATCATCCGGCCGCGATCGTGGAGAACGCTTCGCTGCCGAATGCGCGGCATCACCACGGCACCCTGGCGGATCTGCCGAATCTCGCAGCGCAAACGGGCGATGGGCCCGCGCTGGTTATTCTTGGGGACGTGCTTCGTGCATCGGTCGAGCAGCATGACGTATTCACCGCCGACGAGCAGACAAGCACATCCGACGATCGGCGAGCTGCGCTCTAATCCGTGGCCGACTAGCAGCGGCGCGTATAACCAAATAAGCCTTCATTCTTTCCGTTTTCTGACCGGTGTGATTAAAGTGCCGTATCCATCTGAAACCGGGCCCATCGTGTACGGCGTAGAACCACAGCACACTGACGACGCGACTCAAGCAAACC
>JBDTMS010000174.1:0-7518 GCA_039934195.1 Betaproteobacteria bacterium | reverse complement strand
TGGTTGCATTTGCTCATCGCGGCATGGACCTCCGCATCCGACCACGCGGCCGACCGCTTCGTCTGCGATGTGTCTGCCGCGTACAAAGGTGGGCTCACGACAAATCCGAGTGCGGCCGCAAGAGCTAGGTTAACTAGTTTCGACATCATTCTATCTCCAGGTTAGATGAAACTTTGGGTACCTCGTAAGCGGAATCGAAATACCGAACGAACAGGAAGGACGCGACTGATGGCCACTTAGCTGTTCTGCGCCCAAGTCAGTGGGTAGCGATCAGCCCCGGCTACTGTGATATCGACGGTACCGGTAAAACCTTTGCCTTTGAATTGGCGCCTGTGTACGACAGCCGCGACGGGTTGCAGGTTCACGCGGTAAACGCCAAAACGAAAATTTGTCGGTGTATCGGTGCATGTCGATTCGGAATTCAAAGGTGCATCCCACTCGTCGATGGTCAGGGCACTCTCCAGCGTTCAGAACCAGCGCGACGTTTTTACCTTTTTGCTTCGTCTTCAAGAATATAACCGCCTGTGGGTGGCGAATCCCCAGTCAAGCGGCAATCAGGGTTTGAAACAGACCGCGGCAATGCTGCCGCCAAGCGGGACGATCGAGTGAGGCGTTGATGGGCGCCGTACTCACCGGCTTCGGCTACTCACTGGTGTATCCGGGTTTCGGCGTCGAAGCGGTTCGCCGCGCGCCGCCGCAGAGCAAAGGCCTGGCAATGGGCGCGTACACCACGTTTCTCGATTTGGCGCTGGGACTCGCGAGTCCTGCGCTGGGACGTATCGCTGGTGGCGCCGGCCTCGCTTCGGTGTTTCTTGTCAGCACGTTGATAGTGCTCTGTGCTGCAGCGATCGCGATGCGGCTGCTACACGCGCGTTCGATTGCTCCGTAATTTTTCATCACCGCTTGCATGCAGCGAAGGCTTCGTGCAGCGCCCCAACTTAAAGGAGATCGCAATGAAATTTCTAAGCATGGCTATCGCGTCGCTCTGTCTAATCGCATTGTCATCATCGTCGCGAAGCGAGCAGACCAAGGCAAGCGCAAGGTCGAAACCGATGCTAACGCCTGGCGATGTGCGCACGTCGCCCGGCCCTTGAGCACTACACGCAAGGCTTAACTTCTTAGCGACGTCTGGAAACACCTATCTAGTCTTACGTCGCGAGACCGCAGCATCGTTACGCTTGCCGCCTTGACCGCGCGCAACCAGGCGATCGACCTGCCGTACTACTTGAACGCGGCGCTGGATAACGGCGTCAAGCCGCAAGAGATCTCCGAGATCATCACGCATCTCGCGTTCTATTCCGGGTGGCCGAATGCCATGTCGGCCGTTGCGGCCGCAAGAGATGTCTTTGCTCGGCGCGAGATTGGCGCCGATCACTGCCTCGCGTTCACCGACGCTTCTTCCAATCGACGCGGTCGCCGAAGCGCAATGCGCGTCGCGCGTCGCAGAACAGTTCAGCACGACCGCTCCCGGAATCGGGCAATACACCACCGACGCGCTCTTCGGCGACTTGTGGCTGCGTCCCGGCCTTGCGCCGCGGGATCGGAGCCTTGTCACCGTCAGTGCACTCATCGCTTCCGGCCAAGTCGCACAAATTCCTTGTTACCTCAACAGAGCGATAGATAGCGGGCTGACGCAGGCGCAGGCCGCGCAAGTCATCACGCACCTCGCCTTCTATGTCGGCTGGCCGAACGCCTTCTCTGCATTACCGGTCGCGAGGGATGTCTTCGAGAAGCGTCCCCGGCAAGACGTGAGCCGAATTGCTAACCACGTTCAGTACGAGACATGAACTTACGGTGGCCGTGCGGGTGATCCGCTGTCGTGCCGCATCCAAATGCAGCGCCTACTCCTGCGCCGCCGCTGAAATGCATTCAATCCTTCCGCTCACGCATCCTGAACATCCACGCCAGCGGCAACGCAACCGCAGCCACGAGCGCGGACAGCAGGAATGCATTTAGGTATCCGCCGAAAGCAGCCTGGCGTTGAATCTCGTCCTTCAGCATGGCAAGACTTCTGGCGGGGTCGGAAGCGAGACTACCGGCTAATTTAGAGTACTCCGCGATGTCCAGCGAGGAGACACCAGCGGTGAGCCCGGCATAGTTCTCCGCCGTCGATCGCACCAGCACCAGGACGCTCAAGGAGATGAATAGGCTGCTGCCGAAGTTGCGCAAAAGATTGAACACGGCGGAGCCTTGCACGGCCAGCGACGCGGGCAGAGTCGAAAACGCCAGCACGGCCATCGGCGTGTACGCCAGGCCGAAGCCGAACCCCTGCACCAGGTTGGTCCAATAGATATCGAACTCGGACACGTTCACGGTAAACGTCGTCATCTGCCACACCGCTAACGCCTGCAGCAGCAGACCGAGAGCGAGTGCCAAGCGTGCGTTGAACTGAGTGGCCCAAACGACGACGCCGAAGGCCAGAAAATTGCCCACGCCACGAGCGGACATCAGATAGCCGACCGTCGATTCGGGGTACTGGCGCAGGTCCTGGAGTAGCGGCGGGAACAGCACGATCAACGTGTAACTCATTGCGCCCATCAGGAACGCGACCAGCAGGCCGACGCAGAAATTCCAGTCGCGGAACATGCGCGGATTGAGGAAAGGCGTGCGCGACCATGCCGTGTGCGCGAGGAAGACGAGCGCGCCCGCAACCGCGAGCACTAACTCGATCGTAATTTCCGAGGAATCGAACCAGTCATGTTGTTGGCCGCGGTCCAGCAGCAGTTGCGCGCTGACCATGCACAACGCCAGCGCGACGAACCCGATCGTACCCAACCGCCCCGCGGTGCCGCGCTCCTGGTCACCGAGTGCGAATGCTGCCAGAACGGTAGTCAGTGCTCCGAGCGGCACCATCGACATGAACGCCCATCGCCAGTTCAGCGATTCGGCTATCACGCCACCGAGGATAGGACCGAGCGTCGGCCCGAATACCGAGCCGGTACCCCATAGCATCAACACCAATGCATGCATGCGCCGCGGAAAGGTGGCGAGCAACATGCCTTGCCCCATCGGCATCAGCGGCCCACCGAACAGCCCTTGCGCGACCCGCGCAAGCAGCAACGCTTCGAGCGAGTTCGCCAGTGCGCACGCAAGCGATGAGAGGGTGAATCCGGCGAGCGTGGCGACCATGAAACGCCGCCACCCGAATTTGCCGGCCAGCCAGCCGGTGAGCGGCGTGGCCACGGCCGCCGCGGCGAGGAACAGCGTAACGATCCACGCGGCTTCGTCGTGCGTCAGCGATAGCGCGCCGCGGATCTGCGGCACCACAACCGAGGTGGAAGTAACTGCAATGCCAAAGGTGAGCGTGGAAACCTGCACCAATACCAGGATCCACCACCGACGCGAGGTGGATGCGTGAGTCGGGTCGGCTTCCCCGCCGTCGTGAACGTCAACGGTGGATGCCTGTGCATTACTCATCGAAGCGGACGATGGGCGTGCGCCGGTCATCGTGCATCTCAGGGATTGGTTGCGCTGTTCGCTCGTTCATCGCGCGTTCGCGCATTCGTTTTAATTGTATGTGTGCGCAAGTGTACCGGAGACCCCGGACCCAATACCTAGGGAAGCTCTGTTCAGAGCTTCCCTAGCTGCTGCTTCTTCGCTGAAGATGGCGAATGAGCACGCCTGCGCTTTGAGCCTAACGCGAAAGCCGGAGCGTTCTACGCCGGCCCGCGTACCGCTCCTCACACGCTGCCCGCTTCGAGGTACAGTTCGCCGATCGCGATCTAACAACATCACCTAGCGGGGAAGCAGTCATGGAGCTACGACTGAAAGGCCGGACCGCCGTCGTCACCGGCGCATCGAAAGGCATCGGGTTTGCGATCGCACGCGGCCTCGCTGCAGAAGGCTGCAACGTCCACGTCGTGGCGCGCGACCGCGAGAAGTTGGAAGGCGGAGCGGCTCGTATACGCGACGAATTCGGCGTCGCTGCGACTGCTCATGCACTGGACCTCGCGCAGAGCGAAAACATCGATGCGTTGATGGCAGCGGTCGGCACGCCGGATATTCTGGTCAACAACGCCGGCGCGATTCCGGGCGGCGATCTGCAGGCGGTCGATGAATCCCGCTGGCGCAACGCGTGGGATCTCAAAGTATTCGGCTACATCAACTTGTCACGCGCTTTCTATGCGGCGATGAAACAGGCTAGACGCGGCGTGATCATCAACGTAACCGGTCTCGCCGGCGATCGTCTCGACTTCAATTACATTGCCGGCTCAACCGGCAACGCGGGCCTGAACGCGTTCACACGCACGCTCGGCAGTTTGAGTCTCGAAGACGGCATTCGAGTTCTCGCGGTGAGTCCGGGTGCGGTGGAAACCGAACGGCTGGTGACGTTGATGCGCACACGTGCGGCGGACAAGCTGGGCGACGCGGAGCGCTGGCGCGAGTTTCTCGGCGGCCTGCCGCTCGGCAGAGCTGCTACGGTCGAAGAGGTTGCCGATGTGGTGGTATTCGCGGCATCCGATCGCGCGTCTTATTTGAGCGGGATCGTGATCACGGTAGACGGCGGACACAACGCGCGCGGCAGCAGCTTCACGTGATAGGTTAGCGGATAAATGTGCGCGCCAGTGGTTTAGACGAAGCAGCCAGCCCTGCTTGGCGAGTAGGGCAGCTTTAATTAGTCGAGCTCTATCCTAGCGATCTCAAGGAAGCGAACCTTCACTCGTGCTTATACTTGCTCAGAACTTCGCTCAACTCGAGCGCTTTAATTTCTCCCCGGTGATAGGCGGCGATGCGGTCCTCCACCTCCGCAGCCCAGCCCGCATCTAACGCTGGGCTGGTTTGATCGAGGCTCGATAGAATTTCATCGACCAGTTGAATGCGCTCAGCTGGAGAGAGCTTGCGCGCTTCCTTGCCTAACTCTTGTATTAAATCGCTTATAAGGCCGCTTCCTTTTAGCTGCGGGATGTCCGAAATTGCGCTCGGTCCTCCATCGCTAAGAGCTGACGCCCTAGCGGATCGCTCATACAACTTCGCGTGATTTCGCCAGGCAATTACGGTCGGTACCAAAGCGAGACTGTCCCGCCAGCTGAGGCGTTTTTAGCAAGCTGAGAAGGTGTCGGTCCGTAGACTTTGGCGATAAAGGGCGCCTCGTTCTGCGTAAGAAACGCGGTTATAGCGCGGCGTGTAGCAACGAATTGTTGAGCCAACACTGGAAACGGCAGCTTCCCGATGATAACGAGCAGCGCGACGCGGTGTAGCACCACAGCTTGACGCTCATTCGTTTGTAGCGAATTCGCATATCGTGAGTTAGCGCGATCCAACCGCGCTGACCGATTGTTCGCAACCAAACCTCGTCGGGACAATCGGGTGGAAAGTGGTCAGCGTGGCGCTCGACCGTCAGTCCCGTATCGGAAAGAATATTTGGAAAACGTATGCCCAGATCGCGGTCGGTGAAGAAAACAATATTCAAGCTGCCCGCTCATAAAGCACAGCTTGCTCGATTTCTTCAGCATTCAATTCGTAGTCTGCAGCAAGCTCAGCCACCGATTCTCCTGCATCGATGCGTTCCGCGATTGCGCTCGTTGAAATGCCCATCCGAGTTACTACTGGGCGTCCGAAAGCGATCGTCGGGTCGATTACGATCGGATTGTTCGGCGCAGGTGTGTCGCCGGAAATAAACGGGTAGAGTCGGACCGGAAATTTCCACTGATCCCACTCAACTCTCTTCAGGTGTTCGTCGAACATCCGTCGCATGGCGAGCTGTCCGGACGCAGACAAATTAATGAGTGCACCGTATCGCTCCAAAAAAAGCTGGCCACCTTCAGCGCGAAGCTCCTTGCGTAACAGCAGCCGCTCAACTTTAAGGGACTTCTCCGAATATGCGACGGCTTGCCGGAGTGCCTTGAAGGAAACTCCATGCTCAGTGCGTAATGATCGAAGCACATGAGCTTCGATCAAATTCCAAAACGATAGTGTCGGCGGGCGGCGCACCGGAGGATGGATCAACGGACGAAAGTGACCAACTCCGTCAGCCTTTGGGTATGGCCTGCCGACCACCCATGACCTCAGTGTAGCCCTGGCCACCTTGAGATAACGTGCACTCTCCGCTAGCGCGTAAGCCGGTTGATCTCTGACGTCGATGTTCTTGTCGCGCTCCATTGCGTTCTGCTCGTGACCTGGAACAGGTATTTTGGACTATGGGATGGCTTTTGACGAGTCCATTTCTATATCACGACGCGACCTGGCACGCGCAGCGCTTGAAATATCCGTCTCGCGGAAATTCACGCTAATCACGTTGCAGAGTCGCCACCGCTCACCCCATCTTGACCAGCTTCTGAAAGCTGCGCAGCTCGTGATCGGGTTTCTTGCCGTACAGAATCGCCCAGTACGTATTGGATACTTCGGCTACGTAGATGTCGCCGCGTGAGTCGACGGCAATGCCGTGCGGCGCGATGAATTGGCCGACGCCTTCGCCGATCGGCTGGGTGCCGAGGTGTGCGAGAATCTCGCCTTTATTCGACACGATCGATACGCGAGGGCCGATGTTCGGCACACCTTGCGTGAGCGTCGCGACGGATTCCGGGCCGAGCTCCCCGATGAACGCGAGCGGATTCTTACCGCGCGCCACGAACAAGCCGCACGGCCGCGCGAGGTTGTTCCACTGGCTTTGATATTTGCCGTTGCCGTCGAACACTTGCACGCGGTGATTTTCGCGGTCGGCGACATAGACCCAGCCGTCATCGTCGCACGCGATGTTGTGCACGAGATTGAATTGTCCCGGGTCGGTACCGGGCTCGCCCCACGAAAACAGCAGCTTTCCGTCCGGAGAATATTTGTGCACACGTGCGTTCTGATAGCCGTCGGAGACGTAGATCTCTCCGGTCGGCGACAGCGCGGTGTGCGTGCAGCGGTTGAACGGGTTTCCGCTGAAACGCGGCGCCGGGGTTTTCGGCGTACCGATCGTCATCAGCAGCTTGCCATCCGGCGTGCACTTGCGCACGGTGTGGCCATGATCGTCGGTGAGGTAGAGCATGTCGTCCGGTCCGATGGCGGCGCCGTGCGGATTCGTGAAGCCGATGTCCTGTCCCCACGAGCGCAAAAATTTGCCGTTGCGATCGAACACGATGACCGGGTGCGCGCCGCGCGTGAACGCATAGACGTTGTCGCTGCTGTCTACGCAGATTGCTGCGCCATCGCCGAACGTCATCCCGGCAGGCAACGCGCCCCAGCTCTCTTGCACCGTGTAGCGATGCTGGCCTTTGCCGAGAACGACGGGCTCTGCTGCGCGCGCCGATCCGGATGTCAGAAACGCAGCACCGGTCCCGAGCGCCGCCGATCCGACGACTGCTGCTGTGCCGACCGCAAAGCTACGTAGAAACTTCCGGCGCGACATCGTACATAGATGACACATGTAATCTCCTCCGATTAGTATTTTTAGCCACGCATATTCGCGACGGATGTGCACTTGCTCCGGTCGGCATCATAAGTTGAACGTGCCCGCAGCGGACCTCATCTTACCGAACACGAGATTATCGTCTTTTCTTTTCCCATGAACTTCGCGAGCATAATATCGAGGTA
>JBDTMS010000173.1:0-7524 GCA_039934195.1 Betaproteobacteria bacterium | reverse complement strand
AGCTGGATGTTAACGGCGACCGTCCTGGTTATCTTGATGACGATACCGGGCCTGGCGCTGTTCTACGGCGGCATGGTGCGGGCGAAGAACATGCTGGGCACGCTCATGCAGGTATTCGCAGTGTTCAGCTTGCTCTCCGTGCTGTGGGTTATCTATGGCTACAGCATTGCATTTACCGAGGGAAACGCGTTCTTCGGAGGGTTCAGCCGCTTGTTCCTGTCAGGCGTGACCCCCGATTCCACGGTGGCGACGTTCAGCAAAGGCGTGGTCATTCCCGAATACGTCTACCTCGCGTTCCAGCTGACCTTTGCTGCGATCACGCCCTGCCTGATCGTGGGTGCGTTCGCAGAGCGCATCAAGTTCTCCGCGATGCTGTTGTTCATGGTGCTGTGGTTCACGTTCTCGTACCTGCCGATTGCGCACATGGTGTGGTATTGGCCCGGACCAGACGCGTTTACGACGACGGATGCGGCGGCCAAAGCTTCGGCTACAGGCGGCTGGCTGTGGCAGAAGGGCGCACTCGATTTCGCCGGTGGAACAGTCGTGCACATCAACGCCGGTATCGCTGGCCTGGTCGGCGCGCTCTTTATCGGCAAACGCCTGGGCTACGGTAGAGAAGCAATGCCTCCGCATAGCCTGGTAATGACAATGATCGGTGCGTCACTGTTGTGGGTGGGCTGGTTCGGATTCAACGTCGGCTCTAATCTAGAAGCCAACGGCGTTGCGTCGATGGTCATGGTCAACACGCAGATTGCGACCGCCGCCGCCGCACTGGCGTGGATGTTCGGCGAATGGATCTTCCGCGGTAAGCCCACCATGCTCGGAGCAGCATCAGGTGCGGTTGCCGGTCTGGTCGCGATTACACCTGCTTGCGGATTCGTCGGCCCGATGGGCAGTATCGCGCTCGGCGTTATTGCTGGCCTCGTATGCTTGTGGTCGGTCACCTGGCTGAAGTCCAAGCTGGGCTACGATGACTCGCTCGATGTGTTCGGCGTACATTGCATCGGCGGGATCCTTGGCGCACTCGGAACCGGCGTGTTTGCGAGCCCGAGCTTAATGGGCACCGGCGTTTGGGACTATGTGGCCAACGCTGTTACGCCGAACTACTCGATCGCAAGCCAGTTCATGGTTCAGCTCATCGGCGTAGTCACCACACTGGTGTGGTCGGGTGTGGTTGCCTTCATCGCCTATAAGATCACCGACATGGTGATCGGTCTTCGTATCACCGAAGAGCAGGAACGCGAAGGGCTCGACGAAGCACAGCATGGCGAACGCGCCTACAACATGTAACCGGCGTCAGCCAGGCAACAAGCAATCAGCGACAACGGGCGCCGTTTTACGGCGCCCGTTGTCTTTTGTGTTCGTTGCAAACGCGTTTGGTTCCAGCGACAGGTTCTGCCGCATTCCGACATTCCGTTCACCATTGTCGACGCCTTCAAAGCATTCGCGCTAAAAACAGCCCGAGCATTCCATTTGCAGAATCCAGTCGAGGAAATCTGTTCATGAGCACGAGCGCAGGGCTGCAACAAGAACGACGCTCGCGTCCCATACTATGGCGACGCGACTACGAAGCTGCACAGGCGATAGTCGCGCACGCGGCGTCGTCGCTAGATGATGCGCGACTTCTCGCGCTCCTGCATGAACTGGGCGAATATCAACGGCGGCAAGCGAGCTCAGATTTCTCTCGCATCGTGGAATGGGCGGAATTGGTTTTCGTCCCGCTGCTGATGCTGGGCATCGAGCGGCCGCGACGCTGGTCGGACGCCCGCGAATAGCACCCGGTCCGCCGCGGCATCGAGCCGTCCTCAAACATCGGATGGCGCCGTACACGGGGGCAGAACTACGCGATATTTCGGCGTGCTAACATCCGGGCACCCAAGTGTGGCCAAATCCATTGTCGTTTGCGCGTTGCCTTCTTCTCGTCACATCACGATTGCGAGCCGCGAAAGCCCCTTAGCCTTATGGCAGGCACGGTTCGTTCGCGACCGGCTATCTGCTGCCTTCCCTGATTTGCGCATTGATATTCTCGGCATGTCCACCGAAGGCGATCGGCGGCTCGGTTCGTCGCTCGCAAAAATCGGCGGTAAAGGACTGTTCGTCAAGGAGCTGGAAAGCGCTCTGGTCGAACAGCGCGCCGATATCGCGGTGCACTCGATGAAGGACGTTCCGATGGATCTATTGCCGGGCTTCGCGATTATGGCGATTACCGCGCGCGAAGATCCACGCGATGCCTTCGTATCGAATCACTATCCGCGCTTGTCCGCATTGCCCCAGGGCGGGCGCATCGGCACTTCGAGCCTGCGCCGCGAAAGTCAGCTGCGTGCGTACTACCCGAAGCTCGCCATTGCGCCACTACGCGGCAACGTGCAGACCCGGCTGCGCAAATTGGATGAAGGACAGTACGCGGCGATCATCCTCGCTGCCGCAGGTTTGATCCGGCTCGGCCTGCGATCGCGCATCACGGCGTTTCTCGAACCCGAAGATAGCTTGCCTGCGCCCGGCCAAGGTGCGCTGGGCATCGAATGTCGCGAGTCCCGTGGCGACTTGGCCGAGCTTCTGGCCGCACTAAATGATCCGGTAACCGCGTGGTGCGTGCGCGCCGAACGCAGCGTGAGCCGCAGTCTTGCCGGCAGCTGCACCGTCCCGCTCGGCGCTTTTGCGCAAGTCGATGCAGACGGTGCGCGTCTGCGTGGATTCGTGGCGAGTCCCGATGGCAGCCGATTGATCGCTGCTGAGCAGCAGTGCGCCGGCATCAACTCCAGCCCGGACGAATTGGGTCGTGCACTCGCCGAGCAGCTCATCGCGCAGGGTGCGCGCGAAATTCTGGGGCCGCTGCTGTGAATGCGCGCGCGCGTCGCCTTAGCACGCCGGCTCGGACAAGCGCCTCGATAGCAGGCCGTTTGCGGACATCCTGAGCTCGGGCGCGATTCGCATGAGCGGTGGCGAGGCTCACACGTTGCGCGGCCACGCGGTGCTGATCACCCGGCCTGCGCAACAAGCCGGTCGGCTCGCTGCATTGATTCGCGACGCCGGCGGCGAGCCGATTGTGTTTCCCGCGATCGCTATCCTGCCGCCGGCCGACGGCTCGCGCGCAGCTAATCTCTTGCACAGCGCGGCAACCTTTCAACTGGCGATCTTCATCAGCCCCATCGCCGTCGAGCAGGCCTATGCGCTGCTGGCCGCTGCCTGGCCTGAAACACTGGCTACCGCGGCGATCGGCGAAGCCACTTCGATAGCACTGCGCGGGCACGGCGTGCAAAACGTGATCGTGCCGAACGACGGCAGCGATAGTGAAGCGCTGCTGGCTCGCCCGGAGTTGACCAACGTAGCGGGCCAACGGATCCTGATCGTGCGCGGTGAAGGTGGCCGCGAACGCCTCGCCGAAGCGTTACGCCGACGCGGTGCCGACGTCGTCTACGCCGAGTGCTATCGCCGCCGCCAGCCGCAGGCTGATCCCGGCGAGCTTCTCGCCCGATGGGAGCGGGGCGCATTGCACGCCGTGACGGTGATGAGCAGCGAAACGCTGGATAATTTTTGGAACATGATCGGCCCGCGCGGGCAAGAGTTGTTCGGCCGCACGCCGCTGTTCATGCCTCATGCCAGTATCGCGGAACACGCCGCCGACCTCGGTCTGACGCAGACCGCCATCACACCGCCCGGAGATGAAGGCATGGTGCGCGGCTTGAGCGCGTGGTTCGCGCTCCAACCGCAGAGATAGCTCGACTGTCGGCTGACGTTTCGTAGCCGGCCGTCTGATTCGTTTGGCATGCGAGTGCGGGCCACGCATCGTCGCTGTGCAAGAGGCGGCGAAGTCTGAGGTAAACTTAGTTTTTGCGTTTGTCTTGAACTCCTTCCGCTCACCAATGGATCCGCAGCAGAGCCCACCGCCGCAGCCCGAGTCCTTGCCGGCTCCGGTACAACCAGACGCTGCAGCCACGTCCGCCGGCCGGCAACGTTGGCTCGAATGGATCCGCGATCACTGGGACCTGCGCACGCTCGCCATCGTGATTCTCGCGGTATTGCTCGCAGGGCTGTGGATCGACACTCGCACCCAGCTGCGCGATGTGCAGCGCGATCTCTCCCGCAAGCTTGCCGACGTCGACACTGCTAACAGAGAGAGCCGCCAGCTCTCGGGGCAGGCACGCGATGCCCAACACGATCTCGAGTATCGCCTCGCGGCCATGGAAAGCAAGATCGCCGAGAGTCAGAATCAGCGCGTGGCGCTGGAAGGCTTGTATCTGGAATTGAATCGCAGCCGCGACGAGCGTGTGCTGGCCGAAGTCGAACAGATGCTGATCATCGGCAGCCAGCAGCTGACTCTGGCGGGCAACATGAAGTCGGCGTTGATCGCACTGGAAGCAGCCGATAGCCGGCTGCAGCGAAGCGATGGTGCACAGTTCACCGCGGTGCGCCGCGCCGTTCGCCGCGACATCGAGCGGCTCAAATCGACCCCGTTCGTGGATGTCGTCGGAATGAGTTTGCGTCTCGACAATCTTGCACACGAGGTCGATGGCTTTACACTCGCAATGTTCGAACGTCCGGTCGAGGTCCAGCCGGTTACGGTGGCGTCCAAAGAAGGCGCCGTCCGCCGCTTCGCGCGCGAGGCCTGGCAAGACGTGCAGAGCCTGGTGCGCATCCAGCGAATAGACCGCGATGAATTGCCGCTGATCGCGCCGTCGCAGGCATTTTTCCTGCGCGAGAATCTGCGCCTGCGACTGATGAGCGCCCGCATCGCGCTGCTCGCGCACGAGCAAGACAGCTTCAAGGCCGATACCCGTGAGTCCATGGCGTGGATGCAGCGCTACTTCAACGGTAAAGATCACCAGGTCAGCCAAGCGCTGGCGAGTCTCAAGCAACTCGCCGACGCTGACGTCAACATCGACGTGCCGGATATCGCCGGCAGCCTGGAAGCGGTTCGCAATGCCAAGCTTCTGCGCGAGCGGGGCCTGCGTTGAGCCGACGCGCTGCAGCGATCTGCGCCGCCTGAACGACGCGATGCGAGCGCTTCTCTGGATCGTTGCTTCGTTCGCATTGGCAGTAGCGCTGACCGTTGCAGCGCGCTACAGCCCAGGCTACGTTCTCGTTGTACTGCCGACGCATCGAATAGAGCTGTCGCTCAACTTCGCCGTCGTGATTGCCGCGCTAAGCTTCCTCGGGGCCTATATCGTCGTACGTGCAATGTCGGTGATGCTGGCGATGCCGGCGCGAGCGGCGCAGTTCCGGCGCAGCCAGCGGCGTGCGCGTGCGCAGCGTAGTTTGCAAGAAGCCCTATCCGCTTATTTCGAAGGCCGCTTCGGTCGTGCCGAGCGCGGCGCCAAGGATGCGATCAGTCAAAACGAGGCGACCGGCTTGAGTCTGGCGCTTGCAGCGCGCTGCGCACACGAGCTCAGCCGCTTCAGCGCACGCGATGACTACCTTAAAGAGATGGCGCAGCGGGCCCCAGAGGAGCGCTATTTACGGCTGATGACGCAAGCCGAATTGCTGCTGGAAGAGCGGCGCTACGACGAAGCTCTGGCGGCGCTCGGCCAGCTGCAAAACAAGCACACAGCCGGGCTTCGGCTCGAGCTGAAAGCCCAGCAGCAGACGAAAAACTGGGACCAGGTACTGTTGCTGTTGCCTCAGCTCGAGAAACGCAAAGTTTTCGAGCCGGGCTTGTTGCAACAGCTCAAGCGCTACGCGCACACTGAGAACTTGAAACGCAAAGCGCTCGACGCGAAGATGCTGCGCGAATATTGGGACAAACTGCCCAGCGAAGATCGTAAAGACAGTCGCATCGCCGCGGCGGCGGCGCAATGTTTCATCGCGCTGGGTGGGTGCAGCGACGCGCATCGGATTGTCGAAGAGAGTCTCGCCGAGCATTGGGACTCGGAATTGCTGGCGCTCTATGTCGAGTGCCTACCGAGCGATGCACGCCGGCATCTCGAGCGAGCGGAGTCCTGGCTGCGCGATCATCCCGGCGACCCGATGCTGCTGCTTGCCTTGGGGCAGCTGTGCATGCACCAGTCGCTGTGGGGCAAAGCGCGCAGCTACCTCGAAGCGAGTCTGGCCGTCGATGCGAGCCATACCGCGTTCGTCGAGCTCGGCCATCTATTAGAGCGTATCGGCGAGACAGACGGCGCGAGCCAGGCATATCGCAACGGTTTGGAGCTCGCCTTGCGGCAGCTCAAAGAAAGCACGGGCGGGCGCCGGCGTTCGGCGTTCTGAAGACATCCATGAGATGCCGCCACGGGGGAGGTATGGAAAGTCCGATCCATTTCCAACCTTTTGAAGGCACCGATGAACGAGACCGATGGACCCGCCGCCAATACAGACCCAGAATTTCCGCTTAAAGAAGACATCCGATTTTTGGGTCGCCTGCTCGGCGATACGCTGCGCGAACAAGACGGCGAGCAAACCTTCGAGCTGATCGAGCGCATCCGCCAGACCGCCATTCGGTTTCGGCGCGAGGGCGATCCGCAGGCAAGCCGCGAGCTCGACGCGATACTCGACAAGCTCAGTCCAGCGCAGACGGTCTCGGTCATCCGCGCGTTCACCTATTTCTCGCAGCTTGCCAATATCGCCGAAGATCTGCATCGCAATCGCCGTCGGCGTGCGCTCGAGATATCGGGTAACGCCCCGCAGGAAGGCAGCATGGCCAGGGCGCTGTCGCGGGTTGCCGAAAGGGTCGAGCCTGAGCAGATTGCGGCGTTTTTCAGCGACGCGGTCATCAGCGCGGTGCTGACCGCGCATCCTACCGAGGTGCAACGCAAGAGCATTCTCGACTGTCAGCTGGAAATCTCCCGTTTGCTGAACGAGCGCGACCGCGTCGTTCTTACGCCCGAAGAGCGGGGCGCGAACGAGGCGCACTTGCGCCGCGCGATCATGTCGCTGTGGCAGACACGCATCCTGCGGGAATTGCGCCTCACGGTTCGCGATGAGATCGAAAACGGTTTGTCGTACTACCGCTATACGTTTTTGCGCCAGCTTCCGCGCCTGTACGCCGAGCTCGAGGACAGACTGAAAGCGCAATGGCCCGAGCGCGACTTTTCGGTGGGTCCGATTCTGCGGCTGGGTGCCTGGATCGGTGGCGACCGCGACGGCAATCCGTATGTTACCCATGACGTGACGCGGCATGCCGTGCTCCGCCAATCGTCCACGGCGCTGGACTTCTACATGAGTGAAGTCCACCTTCTCGGCGGCGAGCTGTCGCAATCGCTGCGTATGATTTCTGTGACCGATGAGCTGCAAGCGCTGGCGGAGCGCTCGCCGGATGGCTCGGCACATCGACAGGACGAGCCTTATCGGCGGGCGTTGACCGGCATATACGCGCGTCTTGCAGCTACGTCGCGCGTCTTGGGTCACGCACCGGAGCGCCTTGAAGTCGCGCCTTCGACGCCTTATCCCAATGCCGATGCGCTCGCCGCGGATTTGCAGGTGCTGTCGGATTCATTGCGAGCGAACGGCTCGAGCCGGATCGCGGACGGTCGACTACGCAGCTTGATGCGTGCAGCAGGTGTGTTCGGTTTCTATCTTGCACCGCTGGAT
>JBDTMS010000172.1:0-7537 GCA_039934195.1 Betaproteobacteria bacterium | reverse complement strand
TTGCCGGGGCGTTGCATATACCCTCCGCTTGGCCGTCGTTATTGAGGTCAGGGCAGGGGAGATCGCCTGGTCGGTTCGGGGTCGCGAAGTCGATAGGACCGCCTGCTGCGAAATCGATCAGTGCCCGTTTAGCGATGGCCAGCGAGGCAAATGTTTTTTTGTCGCGCTCGATCGCGTCGGCGGTTCCAGTGGCCGTCGTAAGAAGCACGCCTACCAATACAAAAGCGAAGAGCGCCAGCAGTGCGATTAACGCTACGCCTTTCTGCGCTTCAGCGTGGGCAAGCTTTCTTGCGATCACTGCTCAGCCTTTTCCCCACCTGACTGCGGCGCCTCGCGCAGATACTCTTCTCGCACTCGATCCTCTCTGTCGCGCTCTTTCTGACGCTCCCCGCGCTGACCACGAAGGGCGCGGTCGCTCTGCTGGACGGTGGTCTTCGCGTCCCCGGTGGACGTCGCTAACGGCGTTGTCGTTACAACGGGTTTCGAGCTGCGACGGCGCTCGTGGACCTCCTCAATGTGCCCGGTCAGCAGATCGGCACGCTGTCCGACTCGTAGGCCGATGCGGCGTCCTCGTTCCGGGTCGCGCACAACAACTGACCCGTGCGAGTCGCCCGCCACCGTCACGCGCGTGCCATCTGCCATCTGGCCATCGGTTGGTTTGCCGTTGACCCAGATCACGGACTCGCCGTCGCTCCGCTGAACCAAGCCGTTGATGACAACGCTACGCGCGGCCGGAATCCTCGGTCTGCTATCGACCGTGGCTGCAACCGCCTGCGCGCGAATTTTGTAGCGCCGTGCATTGTCGAGCGCGGCGCGCTGCTGCGGTGTGAGAAACAAACGTCCCAGCGGCGCTTCCTGCGCGAGGGATGGAAGGGCGGCCGCGCTTGCGATCAAAAATGCAATCACGACGCGCTTCAAGATTTGGTTTCCTCGGCAGTCGGGCCTGCGATCGTAATCCATGCAACCTCGCATTGCGCTTCGAGGGTCGGTTGATTGACCGGCACCGCGAGATTTACCGGCAGCCGCTGCAGGCTGCACTTATTGATGGCGAAGCGTCCAACTTGCTGAGCGGCGAGCGCTTGAAAGAAGCGGAATAGATCGCCTTCATGAAGAATACCGAAGCGCAACTTCATCACCGATTGTCGTATCGATAGCGGACCCGCATTTATCTCCTTGACGAAGGAATAGTTCTGTTGCGCGCCGAGCTCGTATTCGACACCGTACAGATCGGCTTCGCTATTCGCCGTGCGCAGTGCATCGATCCAGCTGATGCGTTGCTCATCGCCGACGATCCCAGCTTTTTCCAGCTGCCGATAAGGAACGACGTAGCGTTCGATCACACTCTTTTCCTGGTCGGATTGCTGGACGCGATTACGCGCCTCGGCAAGCTGCATCACCTGGGTTTTCAATTCGGACTCGCTGTTTTTGACGCCGCGGCCCGAGTAAAAAATGACGGCAGCAGATACCGCTATGGTCACAAGCAAAAGCAGCAACGGCTTCGCCAGCGCCTGGAAATCTTTTCCGGAAAGGTTCAGCATGTCGTCAAACCCCTGGCTTCATGACGAGCTCAACGTCGAACTGGGCATTCTGCGGCTGCTCATGCTGTTGGCTCGACGTGGTGCCGGCCAGCGTTCCAGTTGAGGCAAGATTGAGCGGCATCTTAATGACTTTAACTTCCGCTACGCTGTCATTTCGCCCCAGCTCGCGCACCAGATTATTGATGTTGACAAGTGCACTGCGAAAATCGCCGGGTTGGGCGGTCAACTCGATTTGCAGGACAGTGGACTGCGAGAGACCGGTCGGCGCAGCATTCGTAACTGCTGCAGTCGCTTCTGCGAGCGCGCCTCCATTGCGCCATTGCAATCCATTCAACCGCATCGCTGGATATTTTTCCAGCGCGGCGCTAACCACACGAAACACCGAATCCGGCATGCGAGACATGGTGCCGATTCGTTCAGCAACGTCGACGGTCTGCTGAAGCTTCGCTGACGGCACCGGGGATGGCGGGAAGCTGCGCGTGAGCTCCAGATAATGACTCTGCTCCTGTCGCGTTCTCGAGGCGATCTGCTGCGCCTCGTCCTTCAGCGACATCGTCTGATACAAGTTCATCGCGCACCAAACGCCCGCCAGTGCAGCAACCGCCCCGGCCGCCGTGTACATGGAGCGACTGGTCACGTAGCGTGTGTAGCCGCTGGTCAGCGGCGGCGGCGCCAGATTGAATTCTAGTGAGCGCTTTTGCCCGAGCAAATATAGATGCAGCGCATCGGGGCTGGCTTGCAAGGTGGCCGCATCTACGCCGACTTTGGCGACGATTTCTTCCGGGCCATATCGCACTGCCCGCAAGTTACGACGACCCGTCTGTACCATCTGACCGAGTGGAGCAAGCGTCGCATCCTGATCGACGATAACGATGTGCAGAATGTCATCGACGTGCATCACGTTGAGCGCATCGAGATACATGCGCGTGTTGCGAATTTCTTCCGCGTACGACTCGAGGCTGCCGCCAGTACCGCTGGCGCGCAACGGCGTCAATCGGCTGATTCGAAAACGCTGGTTTTTGAGAAACGTCTGCCTAATTCCTGCCTCATGCTTGGAGACGAGCAGCAAGTTAGTTTCTTTGATGTCGAATTTTTTCGCCAACCCCAACGTGACGACGGGAAGCGGGAAAACGCCGGCGACTGGAAGGCCGCTAGCGACGATGATTCGCAGCCACGGTTCGAACACAGCAGGGTTGGTTAGCGCGGCGAGCAGGTAACGGTCATCGCGGCGCTTGCCTTCTTCGCGTTCGGAAAGGCTCGCGCCGTAGAACGGTGTGCTCCGATAGAGCTGCTTGAGCTTGCGCTCCACCATCTGCCTTCGATCTTTGCCGAAAGCATGGGGCAGCGTTTCAAACCGGTAATCTTCATCTACCGTGTCTGCCATGAGGTAGACCGGCACGCCACGCGCAGCTCTCAGGAAACTGGAAAACGTCGGCTGATCATCATCACCCGCGTCGAATCGATGGATCGCCGAAAGGCGACGGCCAGTCCACAAGCTCGCTGTGAGATGAAAAGAAGATGCGCAGAGAACTAACTTGCGAGCCATCGTGGCGACCTTAGAATTTGATCTTGCCCAGGATGTCGTAGATCGGCGTGAGGACAGAAAAAAGGATCAACGCCAGAATTCCGCCCAGCACGAGAGTCATCGTAGGTTCAAGCAACTTCAATGCCTTATCGATCGACTCCCTCACATCGCGCGTGTAGAAATAACTGATGTTGAGCAGGGCGGTATCCAGTGCTCCCGTGTTCTCGCCGACTCGCATCATGCGAATTACCAGAGGCGGAAACAACCCTAGATTGCGGAACGTCTCGCTCATGCTCTCGCCGGCACTGATCTGCTGTCCGGCGCGTTGCAGACCTTCCGCGATGACGCGGTTCCCGACGATTTCCTCGCTTGTCTTGATCGCATCCAATATCGTAATTCCCGATTGATACATGAGCGCAAAGAAACTCGCGAATCGCGCGAGAATGATCTTCTGCATGATCGGACCGGTAATCGGCATCCGCAGCTTCATGTAGTCGAAGTAATACAATCCTCTTGGATTGGTCCGGATGAAATACGTGATCCCGGCGCCGACCATGAATGGGAACATTGCAACAAGATACCAGTAGTGCGCAACGAAATTGGAGATCCCGATCAAGATCCGCGTCTGCAGTGGGAGTTGCAGTCCCATGCTTTTCAGCAGCGTGACAACTTGCGGCACGAGATAGAGCAGCAGGAACAATACGACGCCCATGACGACCACGAACACCATCGTCGGATAGACCAGCAAACGCCGCGTCTGGGAAATTAACTCATCCTGCCATTTCAGTGCGACGCCCAGGCTCTCGAACACCTCGGTCAGACGCCCCGATTGCTCGCCTGCGCGAACCAGGCTTACGAACACACTGCCGAACACAGCGGGGAAGCCGGCAAGGCCCTGCGACAGCATTTTGCCGCCCTCGATGTCTTCCAATACCGATGACAGCATTTCCCGGAAGCGCGGATTGTCGGTAGCGTCACGCAAGTCGCGCAGACCATCGACGAGTGGAATGCCTGCTTTAGTAATCTGCTCGAGATCGAAGCAGAACGTTATGAGATCGCGACGAGTGACATTGCCTTTCGCCAAAGTCGAACCGCCGGCGCGCACTGACCTGAAGGTGATGAGATCCAGACCCATGCGCTTGAGGCGCAATTCCAGATCGACCTCGTTTGCGGCATCCAGCTTGCCGCGGGCTGGCCGGCCGACCTTGTCGACAGCTTTGTAATGAAAGGCGGGCATGTAGGAAGGGGATGTAGCGATGTGCCGCGGCGCAGTTTCGGCGTGGGCTAACGAAACCGTTGCGTGAGATCGACCGAGCGCGCGACCTCCGCCATGCTGGTGCTCCCATCCAAGATTCTCGCTATACCTTCTTCGACCAACGGCCGGAAACCCTTCTCGGTAGCCGCGTTTCGCATTTCGCGATTGGTTGCGCGGCGGGCGACCAGTTCATCCAGATCGGCATCCATGCGCAGAATTTCTAGAATTGCCGTGCGACCGCGATAGCCTCTGAAGTTGCACTGCTTGCATTTGGTCGGTCGATAGATCTTGATGTTGCCTTCCGTTTCCGGCCCCAGTACGTGACGCTCCTCTTTGGTCGGAGCATAGGCTTCCTTGCAGTGATTACACAACAAACGCACCAGACGCTGCGCGATGACGCCAATTACATTGCCAGCCATGATGTCAGGCACGATGCCGATGTCGAGCAAACGCGGAAATGCGCCCAGCGCCGAATTCGTGTGCAGAGTGGTGAACACCTGATGTCCGGTCATCGCAGCGCGGAACGCCATTTCGGCCGTATCCTTATCGCGCACCTCGCCGACTAGGATGATGTCCGGGTCTTGGCGCATCATCGATCGAATGCCGTTGACGAAGTCCATCTTGGCGGTTTCGTTGACAGACGTCTGCCGCATCATCGCAACCGGATACTCGACCGGATCTTCCAGCGTCATGATGTTGACGGACTCGACGTTCAGCTGCGACAGCAATGAGTACAAAGTGGTTGTCTTGCCGCTGCCGGTCGGGCCCGTGATAATCAGAATGCCCTCCGGCCGTGCGAGCATGAGGCTCAGCGTATTTAGCACATGCTTGGGCAGCTTCATCTGCTCCAGGCTGATGATCGATTTTTCGCGATCTAGAATTCGCAATACGATGTTCTCGCCGTGAATCGTAGGCTGCGTGGCGACACGAAAATCTACTGGTCGCCCGTTGAGATTCAGCGATATGCGGCCGTCCTGCGGCGCGCGCGTCTCGGCAATGTTCATGCCGCTGATGACTTTCAGACGGACCGCAATTCCCGGCCAGAAATTTTTATGCAGACTGCGCACCTGCTCCAGGACACCGTCAATTCGATAACGAACGCGAAGGAACGCGAATTCCGGTTCGAAGTGAACGTCTGAGGAGCCGCGCTTCACTGCGTCTATCAATAGGGCTCCCACGAGCCGGACAATCGGCTGAGTGTATTCATCGCCGCCTACCTGAAGGCTCTGATAGTCGATTTCTCCGGTTTCGATTTCTTTCAGGATGCCGTCGACCGACAGCTCGTGACCGTAGAATTGATCGATTGCATCTTCCAGCTGCGCTTCGCCGGCGAGAACGGTACGAATTTTGACGTGCTGGCCGATCGTGCCGCGTAACTGATCGAGCGCGACGACATTGAATACCTCGGTGATTGCCACGGTTAGCGTTTGCGTATTGACGTCATACGCGATCGGCAGCAAACGGTGCCTGCGTGCGAAATCCTGCGGGACGAGTTTTAGGGCATCGGCATCGACGAGAACCTGCGTCAGCTCGATGCTTTCCTGCCCGATGGTTCGCGCCATGATGTCGCGAATGACGGCTTCGGTGACGAAACCAAGTCGGACCAAGAGCCGGCCAAGCGGAGCTTGCTGATGTTTCTGTTCGGTGAGGGCGATGCGTAGCTGATCGGGGGTGATCAGACCCTGCTGGATCAATAGCTCGCCCAGGCGAAGTTTCTTCCGCTGCTCAGCCATGACCGCGCGGCGAGTCAGTCGGTTTGGGCCGAGAGTTGGCCGATGCGCTCGATCACGCGCTTCTGATCGAAGTTTGCATGGCCTTTCTGAAAGCTGAGATCGATGGCCTTACGGTAGTACAGCAAGGCGAGCTTCGATTGTCCCAAATGTTCCAGACCGATCGCGAGGTTGTACGCGTAATCCGAGTTATTGGGCTGCATCTCGTAGGCTTGAAAGTAGGCTTGCTGCGCTGCCGGCCACTGATTCTGCTGCGAGTAAAGATTGCCCAGGCTGAAATGCAGGAACCCCGATGGTTCTCGCGCGATCAGCTGCTTCAACCGCGTTTCGCTCATCTGCGGATCTGCTTGCCCGAGAAGGGTTATCAGTCCTGCTTGCGCAACCGGATTGCGAGGTTCGAGTTCCAGCGCGCGCTCATAGAAGCCGATCGCTTGCTGCGACTCGCCTCGGCGTACGGCGATACCCCCTAGTCCGAGGATGGCGTCGATATTCTGCCCATCGGTTTGCATGACGCCGCGATAGAGTGACTCCGCCTGGTCGAGTCTGCCATCCTGAAGCGCATCATAAGCTTCGTTGAGGCCAGGTGCGATGCGGCTCGTCGACGGTTGGATCGCAGCAGAGGAATTGATTTGTTCCCGCGCTGTGTCGACCGAGAACGTTGCGCCTTGCACTCGGCGCTGGCGTGCCAGCCGCGTGGGCAAAGGTACTGGACGAACTGATCGTACTGACGGCACCGACATTGTGGCGGGGAAATCCGGCTCTTTGACCGATGTCGTATCTGCTGCAGAGTCCGCAGCGGCCGCTACGGTCGCAGGTGTCGTCAGCGGCAATGTTGCAGTAGGCTTTGTCCCCATCCCCGTGATAAGACCGGGCGCGGATTGCGACGCTGCCGGTATTGGGTTCGCAGGGTTTGAGTTCTGTATCGGCGCTACCGAAGTGGACCGAGTTTGGGCAATGGCAGTAGTTGGCGAAGACGTCGAAGGTGGCGTCCTTACCGCGATAGGTTTGCTGAAGAACTCGCCTCTCAGCATCGCCGGATGCGCGATCTGCAGATAAACGTAAACGCCGTACATCGCTCCGAAAACACCGGCGAGTCCGGCAAACGCGTGGACCGGCCGATCACGGATGCGATCGAGCCAACCGGTTCTGTTCGATTCACTGGCGCGTAACACCGTAGCCGCCCGATCTGACAGGTCCGGCGAAGGTTCGAAAGGTTCAAACCTCTCGCCCACTTCGTCGAGCTCGTCGGTTTCGAACAAGTCTTCTTCCGCGAGTGCCAGCTCCGGCTCGCGATTCCTGATCTCGCGTGTTGGATCCAACGCGAATATCGACGGGAGAACCGTTTCGACCGGCTCCGCGGCCGGGAGCGTAGCGCTGGGTTCTGACGGCGGCGCGTTGGACTCGCGATTCTTCGCGGCTTTCTGCAGCGCTTGCAGCAGCAAACTCATGGATTCTGTCCGGTCTTATCGACTTCGGGTAGAAACCGTCG
>JBDTMS010000171.1:0-7566 GCA_039934195.1 Betaproteobacteria bacterium | reverse complement strand
ATGCGGAAGATCGAGATGTCTTATATCGGAGGCTAGCTCCGCTAGCGTCCGATAGGGGGTCGCTGCGCGAGGGACTCGGGGCTAGGGGCTAGGGTGACAGCCATCAGGCTCCATTCTGCTGCAAAACGATTTACTCCAGCGGCGGCTAATCGCCGCCGAGGGTGACGCTTCGCTAGGGTCTAGGGGCTTGGGGCTTAGGGTGAAACCCACTGGGCCCCGCTCCGCTGCAAAACGATTTAATCTAGCGGCACGCACTGCGTGCCGCGCGCCGCCCTAGAAACCCTAGCCCCCAGTCCCTAGCCCCTAGGCAAGCTCGTCTCCATCGCAGCTCCCGTCACCGATACGCAAAGTCTAAATGACCAATCCCTCTACGCTGAGCTCACTGGCGGCCGACACAGACTATGACCCCGACTCGATGCCGGTCGCCAAGGCGCGCGAGTATATCCGCACGTTTCTCTCGCCCGTTACCGCTGTCGAAAGGCTGCACCTGCGTGCAGCGCTCGGACGCGTTCTGGCGCAGGACATCACGTCGACCATGAACGTGCCGGCGAACGACAATTCGGCAATGGACGGTTACGCTGTTCGTCACGCCGATCTCGCAGCGGACGGCAACGTCACCTTGAGCGTCGTCGGTACCGCGTTCGCGGGACGGCCGTTCGAGGGCAGCGCCGGGCAGATGCAAGCAGTGCGCATCATGACCGGCGGCGTTATGCCATTCGGGTTCGATACGGTGATCATGCAGGAACGCGTACAGCGCGACGGTGAGCGTGTGACGTTTTCCGGTAATCAGCAGAAGGGCCAGAACGTTCGCTACGCCGGCGATGACATCCGGCAGGACGCTGTCGTTTTCTCGCGCGGGCAAGTACTGCGTCCGGCCGAGCTGGGCATGATCGCGTCGCTCGGGATCGGTGAAGTATCGGTCTATCGCAAATTGCGCGTCGCGTTTTTCTCGACCGGCGACGAGTTGGTCCCGATCGGCACGCCGCTCGCGAGCGGCCAGATCTATGACAGCAATCGCTACACGCTGTACGGCATGCTCACGCGCCTCGGCGTCGAGATCATCGACATGGGTTCGATTGGCGATGATCCCGCGACGATCGAGCGGGCATTCGACGACGCTGCGCATGCAGCCGATGTGGTCATTACCAGCGGCGGCGTCTCCGTCGGCGAGGCCGACTTCGTGAAACAGATTCTCGATCGCCTGGGCGAAGTGCTGTTCTGGAAGATCGCCATGAAGCCGGGCCGTCCGCTCGCCTATGGCAAAGTCGGCGACGCGCATTTCTTCGGGCTGCCGGGCAACCCGGTCAGCGCGATGGTGACGTTCTATCAGTTCGTACGCGAAGCGTTGCTGACGTTGATGGGCGCGCCGACTGCGGCGCCGCTGCCTGTACTGCAAGCCGTCTGCACGACTGCAATCAAAAAAACGCCGGGCCGCACCGAATTTCAACGCGGCATCTTGAGCAGCGATGCCGACGGGAAATGGACCGTTCGGGTGACCGGCAATCAGGGTTCAGGAATACTCTCGTCGATGAGTCAGGCGAACTGCTTCATCATTTTGCCGGATGCGCAAGGCAACACGGCCGCAGGCGCGCTGGTCGACGTACAGATTCTGGAAGGGCTGATCTAGCGCGCGTGGATCGCTGAGCGCCGGATCGCGCACGCCCGCGCGCAGCCCGGCGAAGCGCAACCCGGCGAATCGAAATCTCCGAATCGAAATCAGGATCAGTGGAGGAAGGCGGCTGCTTTGACGACCGTGTTCCACACGCCCCACGCCAGCGGAATCCCGACCAGTAGCCAGGCCACGAAAACGATCGCCAGACTGGTGCTTGCAACAGGGGTGGTCTGATTGGCCTGCACCGCGTCCGCGGCCGCGATCATCTTCTCACGGTCGCTCGCTTTCATCGTCGCCTCAGCTTCCAATTGCGCTTCGGTCATGAAGTGCTTCGCCGCCACCGGCCGCACCAGCAGATTGCAGATCAGGCCGATGAACAGCAAACCGGCGAGCAAATACATCGTCACGTTGTAGGCCTGAGATGCCGGCACACCGTGGCCGATCTGATATTCGCGGATGTAGTTCACCATGACCGGGCCGAGAATGCCGGCGGTCGACCATGCGGTTAGAATTTGTCCATGAATAGCCCCGACAAAACGGGTGCCGAACATGTCTGCGAGATACGCCGGTATGGTGGCGAAGCCTCCGCCGTACATCGTCAGGATGAGGCAGAAAATGCCGACGAACACAGCGATGTTGCCGATCGCACCGGCCGAAGGCGCAGACGCGTACAAGGCAATGCCGAGTGCAAAGAAGATGACGTAGGTAATCTTGCGGCCGATGTAGTCCGACAGCGAAGCCCAGAAGAACCGACCGGCGATGTTGAACAGACTGAGCAGTCCGGCGAACGCTGCGCCGATAGTGGCGACCTTCGCCCTTTGATCGGGAAGCAGCGCTGACAAGCTCAAGTCGACGCCCATCAGATGGCCGCCGAACACTTCTTGCAGCATAGGCGACGCCATGCCGATCACACCGATGCCGGCACTGACGTTGAGCGTCAGCGCTGCCCATAGCAACCAGAACTGCGGTGTCTTATAAGCTTCGGTGACGTCGACGTTGCGCGTGGTGATCATGCCATTGCCTACGCGCGTTTTCGGCACCCAGCCGGCCGGTTTCCAATCGGCATTGGGTATCCGATAGCCGAATGCGCCGAGCATCATCGCAACGAAATAAATGACGCCGAGCGTGGCGAACGTCTCCCACACGCCGACTGAGCTTGCCGTTGCGTAATACTTCATCAACCGATCGGCAAGCGGCGCACCGATCATGGCGCCACCGCCGAACCCCATGATCGCCATACCGGTCGCCATGCCGCGGCGATCGGGAAACCACTTGATCAACGTCGACACCGGCGAGATGTAGCCGAGACCCAGGCCGATGCCGCCGATCACACCGGATCCCAGCCACATGAGCCAGATCTGATGCGTATAGATCCCGATTGCGGAAATGAGCAAGCCGCCGCCCCAGCATACTGCCGCGACGGCGCCTGCTTTGCGCGGGCCTACGCGCTCGAGCCAGCGTCCCCACGCGGCCGCAGACAAGCCGAGAAACACGAAGAACAGCGTGTACATCCAGCCCAGCCAGCTGATCTTCCAATCGCAGGTTGTGGCGAATAACTTCGCCAGGAAATCCATGTCGTCCGGGCAGGCAATCGGCTTGGTAATACCGATGGCTCGCGATAGCGGCAGCCAGAACACGCTAAAGCCATATGCCATGCCAATGGAGAGATGAATTGCGAGTGCGGCGGGCGGCACCAGCCAGCGATTGAAACCAGGTGCCGCGACAATATGTTCCCGTGCAAGGATATCGGCCACGCGCGCTCTCCCCTTTCTATTTGTTGTGTGTCGATCCTAACCTGCGCGGGCAGATCATACCCGACCCGGCTTGCAATGGCACCGCTTGGTCGCCGTCACAGACCAGCAGCGCATCGGCGATCCCGCTAGAATCGAGCGGTGAGGACACGATGAAAAGGCCGATGAGGTTCCGGCGCAGTCCGCTTATCCGGCGAGCGCCCAGGAGGCGAAACTAATCGTGTCGACCACCGGCGTGATTCTGGCGGGCGGTCGTGCTACGCGCATGGGCGGCATCGACAAAGGTCTGGAGCGGTTTGCTGGGCGCACTTTGATCGAATGCGTGATCGAGCGCGTGCGCCCACAGGTCGATGATCTGCTGATCAATGCCAATCGCAACACCGAGCAGTATCAGGAGCTCGGCTATCCGGTAGTGGCCGATCGTATCGGTGGCTTTGCCGGTCCGCTGGCTGGTCTGCATGCAGCGCTGAGCGACGCGCACTCGGCATTCGTTGCGACGTTTCCGTGCGATTCGCCGTTTGTGCCGCTGGACCTGGTGTCGCGCTTGTTGCAGTCGCTCAGCGAGAGCGAAGCGGAAGTCGCGGTGGCGAGCGTTGCGAAGCGTATGCAGCCGGTGTTCTCGGTCTGCCTCGCATCGCTTCGCATCCCGCTCGAGGCGTTTCTGCTCGCCGATGGACGCAAATTCGAGGACTGGATCGCATCGCGCCGGCTGGTCGAAGTCTCGTTCGACGATCAGGCCGCAGCGTTTCGCAATATTAATACCGCGGAAGATTTACGCGGCGCAGACGAGCGCTGAAACACGCCGCGCCGCAATGTGGAGACTGCCAATGCGCAGACTTGTAGTCAGCGCGGCGGTGTCGCCGACTTCGGTGTGTCGAGCACCTGGAAGAAAATCTCGTCTTGCTTGAGCATGCCAAGCTCATTGCGCGCCCGCTCTTCGATCGCGTCGTAACCCGTCTTGAGGTCGCGCACCTCGGCATCGAGCGCGGCGTTGCGCGACTGCAGTTTGGCGTTGTCGTCGCGTTGCGCGCGCACCAGCTGATCGATTTCCCACACGCGCGACCAACCGCCCTTGCCGAGCCAGAGTGGATACTGGATCGCTGCAATCAGGATAACGAGGGCGAGCGACAGGATGCGCACGTTAGCGGCCCGCTAGGTTTCTGCCGCAGACGACATCGCAGTTTCTGCCGAAGTAGACATCGCGCAATCGAGCGACTCGCTTAAGCGTTCAATTCGCAGATGGCTCAATATAGCTGATAGAACGCCTCGCGGCCGGCGTAGCGGGCAGAGTCGCCGAGATCTTCTTCGATGCGCAACAGCTGATTGTATTTCGCCATGCGGTCGGAGCGCGACAGCGAGCCGGTCTTGATCTGCATCGCGTTGGCGGCCACGGCGATGTCCGCAATGATCGTATCTTCGGTCTCACCGGAGCGATGCGATATGACGGAGGTGTAGTTGGCGCGCTTCGCCATTTCGATGGCGGCAAACGTTTCCGTCAACGTGCCGATCTGGTTGATCTTGATCAGCACCGAATTCGCGACGCCTTCGAGAATGCCTTCGCGCAGAATCTTCGTGTTGGTCACGAACAAATCATCGCCGACCAGTTGCACCGTGTCGCCCAGGCGATCGGTGAGAATCTTCCAGCCTTCCCAGTCGTTTTCCGCCATGCCATCTTCGATGCTGATGATCGGATACTTGGTTACCCACGCAGCGAGGTAGTCGGTGAACTGCGCGGCGTTCAATCGCAGACCTTCGGAATTCAGCGCGTACACGCCGCTCTCGAAAAATTCCGTGCTCGCGCAATCCAGACCGATGGCCACCTGCGTCCCCGGCGCGTAGCCGGCTTTCTCGATGGCTTCCATGATCAACTGCAGCGCGGCTTCGTTGGTTGCCAGGCTCGGCGCGAAACCGCCTTCGTCGCCGACAGTGGTGGGCATGCCTTTGCTGTCGATCAATTTCTTCAGCGCATGAAATATCTCGGCGCCGCAGCGCATCGCCTCGCGAAAGCTCGGCAAGCCGACCGGGATGATCATGAATTCCTGCAAATCGAGATTGTTGTTCGCGTGCGCGCCGCCGTTGATCACGTTCATCATCGGCACCGGCAAATGCATGCGCCCGGCACCGCCAAGATAGCGATACAGCGGCAGGCCGGATTCTTCGGCGGCAGCCTTCGCGACCGCAAGCGATACCGCCAGGGTCGCGTTCGCGCCGAGCCGCGCTTTGTTCTCGGTGCCATCGAGATCGATCAAGGTCTGATCGATGAGTGTCTGTTCGACCGCGTCGAGCCCGATGATGGCTTCGCAGATTTCCGTGTTCACGTTCTCGACAGCGCGCAGCACGCCTTTGCCGCCGTAGCGCTGCGCATCGCCATCGCGCAGCTCGACCGCTTCTTTGCTGCCGGTCGATGCGCCCGATGGCACCGCCGCGCGGCCCATGACGCCGGACTCGAGCAACACATCGGCTTCCACCGTGGGGTTGCCGCGCGAATCGAGAATTTCGCGCGCTACTACATCGACGATCGAGCTCATGCTTTGGCCTCTTGTTTGCCTCGTTGATCTTGCTGCGATGGGCTCGCGGGTGCGGCCAGGCGATCTTCAGCGAAACCTCTGCGCTTCACGGCTTCGTCCAGTTCCTTGAGCGTTTCGAGCAGCTCGCGCATCAGGTGCAGCGGCCAGGCGTTGGGGCCGTCCGACAATGCTTTTTCCGGATTCGGATGCGTTTCCATGAATAGACCGGCGATGCCGGATGCTACCGCTGCGCGCGCGAGCACCGGTACGAACTCGCGTTGACCGCCGCTCGCGTTACCCTGCCCGCCCGGCAGCTGCACCGAGTGCGTGGCATCGAACACTACCGGGCAGCCAGTGTTGCGCATGACCATCAGCGAGCGCATGTCGGAGACGAGATTGTTGTAGCCGAACGTGACACCGCGCTCACATACGAGAATATTGTCGACGCCGCTTGCATCGCGCGCCTTGTCGACGACGTTCTTCATTTCCCAGGGTGACAAAAACTGGCCTTTTTTGATGTTCACCGGTTTGCCGGCGGATGCGGCGGCGCGGATGAAGTCGGTCTGGCGGCACAGGAATGCGGGCGTCTGCAACACGTCGACCACCGCAGCGACCGCGCCGATCTCTTCCTGCGCGTGAATGTCGGTCAGCACCGGCACGTCGATCTGCTTGCGCACGTCCGCGAGGATCTGCAGGCCTTGGTCCATGCCCAGTCCGCGAAACGAGGTGCCCGAGCTGCGGTTCGCCTTGTCGTACGAGGACTTGAAAATGAACGCAATGGACAGCGATGCACATAGCGCCTTGAGCTCACCGGCGACGTCGAGCGCCAACTGACGCGATTCCACCACGCACGGCCCGGCGATCAGAAACAGCGGACGATCCAGACCCGCTTCGAAGTGGCAAAGTTTCATAGGCGCCGCCGCGCTGCCGGTGCGAGCACGTCAGGTGATATTTTCAAACCGCGGCACCAGCTGCGCTTCGGCAGGCGATGCGGATGCGGTAACGGCCTTCGGCGCGTCGCGCTGCGCGGCATGCTGCAGGCCCGCGCGAATAAACGCTGAAAACAACGGATGACCCGCTCGGGGTGTGGAGGTGAACTCTGGATGAAACTGACAGCCGACGAACCACGGATGATCGGTGAGCTCGATCATCTCGCACAGATCTTCGGTCGCCGAGAATCCGGAAACGCGCATGCCGGCATCCATCAGGTGCGGGATGTAGCGGTTATTGACTTCGTAGCGATGGCGATGGCGCTCGAGAATTTTTTCGCGGCCGTAGATCTGGCGCGCGAGGCTGCCCGGCAGCAGCGCGCATTCCTGCCCGCCGAGGCGCATCGTGCCGCCCATATCGGAACCGGTGTCGCGCTGTTCGGTGCGGCCGTCGCGGCCGTGCCATTCGTTGATCAGCGCGATCACGGGATACGGCGTAGCGGAATCGAACTCGGTGCTGTGTGCGCCTTCGAGGCCGGCGCGATGGCGCGCAAACTCGATGACCGCAAGCTGCAACCCAAGACAAATGCCGAGATACGGAACCTTGTTCTCGCGCGCGTAGCGAATCGCCTGGATCTTGCCCTCCACGCCGCGCTTGCCGAATCCACCCGGCACCAGCACCGCATCTTTGTCTTCCAGACACGCCGTACCGTCGCGCTCGATCGCTTCGGAATCGATGTAGTGCACGTTGACGCGCGCACCGGTTT
>JBDTMS010000170.1:0-7571 GCA_039934195.1 Betaproteobacteria bacterium | reverse complement strand
CGCCAGCCTCGTACATGACCTCGCCGAGCGGCATCGTCACCAGTTCCAGGTGGGGAAGAATGCGGTCGAGATCGGCCACGGGGAGAACCGTAAGAAGTTTATTTTGTTGCGGACTGCTAGGGGTGGGGGGCATTGGAATTCTCCCAATCTTCCGTTGAAGAGGAGTGATCGAAGCGCGTGACGACAGCGACCGATAGACGTATTGCGAGTATAGCGCGTCGCTATGTAAACGACAAAATGGCTATCGCCGTTTGAATTTTTCCGGTGGCCTGCGAGAGACGCTTACTCCCACATGTAGCGGATTCCGAGCTTTCATCGGCCGCGCGATCGAGCCGTGCTAAGGTTGCCGACTAGATCGATGTTGCGGGAGATGCAACCGGCGGTCGCGGCCGCGCAGCGGCGGGCTCGGTGTAGCCGATGAGCGATCCGACAGCGCATGGCGCACTGCTGGATAATACGCATCCGTCGCAGGTTCGCAGCGTCATCGTATTTGACGTAACGCCGCGTTGCAGGCATTACAGGCAGGCTGGACAATTGCGGTCATGTCTGATTTCATTCATCCCAAGGACTAAGGAAATATGGAAGTCACCCTCAAAGACGTGCAGGACTATTGGACACGCTATTGCGAGCGGCACGAGTTGAAGGCCGAGATCGTGGCAGGCGGTCAGCGCTATATAGCGATGAACCATGACTACTGGGCAGACCACTCGATGCAGGAGTTGCAAGACAAGGTGGTCCAGGAACTAAAAGCCGGCCGCAAAGAATAGTGCGAGGAGCCGGTCTAGGCCTCTGTAGATGTCCCGCGCACACATGTGCGAGGCGCAGCGCGGCACCTGATTGGGCTCTCGTCATGGCGCTCTCGACGAGTTCAGCGCGATCGCGGCCGGCCCCTCTGTAGTTTCATCTGATATGGAGCCTGGGGTCCGTAGCAACGCTGTAGGCGCGACGCTGGCGACCCGCTTAGGTAAACCGGGCGCCGGCTTGCGTAAACGGTGTAGCGATTGAAGCGTGATGGCAGCCAATAACTCCAACGATATGCTTCCGCAGGCAAGCGTCTCGGCCCCGGCAAGCGCCGTCATTTGCGACGATAACGAGCTGCAAGTCATCTTCGAGCGTACCGCGCGACTCGCCGCGCGGCTCCTCTCGGCCCCGATGGCGCTCGTGTGCGTCGAGCGTGACGACCGTTGCCGGGTCGTTGCGGCGACCGGCACACCAGAGCCTTCCGCGAAATCCTTGCATACGCTTATCGACGAGCTCACCCACGATACGCACCCGCGAGATGCGTTCGTTCTCGCCTGCGCACCCGTCCGCCCGCTGAGCGAAGGGGCGAGTATCGGCAGGGTTGCGTGCGCCTCCATCATGACCGCCGACGGAGCCCGGCTTGCATGCGTCTGCGTACTCGACCAGCAACGCAGGTCTTGGAATCAAGACCAACTGCAGGCGCTACAAGATCTGTGCAAGTCGGCGGCCGCTGAGATCGAGTTGCACCGCGTGCAGGCCGCGAATGCATCGTTGCGGTTGGCAATGCGTGAGCACCCGGCGAGCCCAAACGAGATGCCGTTTGCCATCGTCTTCCGTGCGCATCCGCTGCCGATGACGATCCATGATTTTCCCGAGGGGCGCTATCTGGATGTCAATGAAGCGTGGCTGGCGCAAACCGGATTCAGCCGCGACGAGGCGATCGGCAAGACCTCCGGCGAGCTGAATGTCTACGTCAACTCTGCGGAGCGGCGCAAGCTGTTCGAGCTGATCACAAGGCAGGGCTATGTGCGCGGTCTCGAAGCCGACATGCGAATGAAGAACGGCGCGATACGCCGTTTTCTGCTGACCTCGCAGCAAGTGATGATCGACGGAAACATCCGATTGCTGAGCGGCACGCAAGACATCACCGAACCGAAGCAGGCCGTCGAAGCCCTGCGCGCAAGCGAGGCACAGTTGAGCCTCATCACGCACGCGCTGCCGGTGTTCATTCTGCATTGCGATACCGAATTCCGCTACAAATTCGTGAATACGGCGTACGCGCTGCGATTAGGCGTGGCGCCCGAGCTCTTGCTCGGGCGGCGCATACGCGACGTCTTGGGCGAGCAGGTGTGGCACGTCGTCGAGGACAAGCTTACTCGGGTGCTCGACGGCGAGCTCGTTCAATACGAAGCCTATATTCCTTATCCGGGCATCGGCGTGCGCTGCATGCGCTCGGTCAACGTTCCCGAGCGCGACACCGACGGCACCGTGCTCGGCGTGATCGGCGTGCTCATCGACATCACCGCGCAGAAGCAAATGGAGGAGGAGCGCGCGCAACTATTGCAGCAATCGCTGGATCAGGCAGCCGAGTTGCGCGCAGCCGACCGGCGCAAAGACGAGTTCCTCGCCATGCTCGCGCATGAGCTGCGCAATCCGCTCGCGCCGATCAACACTGCAGCGCACCTGTTGGAGCGCTTGATGCCCGAGGAGAATCGGGCACGTGCAGCGATCGAGATCGTGCAGCGGCAGGTGAAGCACATGACGCGGCTGCTCGAAGATCTACTCGACGTGTCGCGCATAACGCTGGGCAAAATTACGCTGCGCGAAGAACAAGTCGATATTAGCCGGGTCGTGCGGGCCGCAGTCGAGCTTACGCGGCCGTTGATCGTCGAGCGGAATCATGATGTCACAGTCACACCTCCCGCTCAGCCCCTGCTGGTCAGCGGCGATGCAGCCCGCCTCGCGCAAGTCGTGAGCAACCTACTCAACAACGCAGCGAAGTACACCGATGACTACGGCAAGATCTCGATCAGCGCTGAACGCGAGGCAAAACAGGTGGTAATCAAGGTTACCGATAATGGCACCGGCATCACGCCGGAGTTGCTGCCGCGCGTATTCGAGCTGTTCACGCAGGCCGAGCGAACGCTGGATCGATCGCAGGGCGGATTGGGGATCGGCCTGGCACTGGTAAAAAGCCTGGTCACGATGCACGGCGGAAACGTAGAAGCGCGCAGCGAGAATGCAGGCGTTGGCAGCGAGTTTATCGTCCGGCTTCCACTGCTCATGCAGGCAGCGTCAGATCGCCCGGGCCGCTTAACGGTGGCACCGGCAACTAACCCGCGGCGCATTCTGGTGGTGGATGACAACGTGGACGCGGCAGACAGCCTCGCCATGCTGCTCAATTCCGAAGGCCACGAAGTCCTTGTCGCGTATGACTCGGCCAGTGCGTTTGCGATTGCGCGCGAGCGGCCGCCGCAAATTCTACTGCTCGATATCGGACTGCCCGGCACCGACGGATACGCTCTGGCGCGACGTCTGCGCGCGCTTACCGAGCTTCGCGACGCAACGCTGATCGCGGTTACCGGCTACGGTCTACCCGAGGACCGGGAACGCAGCAAGGCGGCCGGTTTCGATCATCACCTGGTCAAGCCGATCGATTTCGAAGTGCTCCGCGCGCTGCTTGCCGAGAAGTAGCGCGGCATATCGGAGAGTTGCCATGACGGAGCCAACAAACCCCAGCGTGGGGGAACGAGCGCTAGAGCAAAGCGAGGATCGCTTCCGCCTACTTGTGGAGGGCGTAACCGACTACGCGATTTTTATGCTCGATGTCGACGGTCGCGTTATCACGTGGAACGCCGGCGCGCAGCGGATCAAGGGCTACCGGTCCGACGAAATTATCGGACAGCATTTCTCTAAGTTCTATCCCGCAGGTTCGCAAGAGCTGCCACCGCGAGAGCTCGAGGTCGCCGCTGCGGAGGGACGCTGCGAGGACGAGGGCTGGCGCTTGCGCAAAGACGGCTCGATGTTCTGGGCGAGCGTCGTCATCACAGCGCTGCGCGACCAGAGCGGGCGTCTGAGCGGGTTCGCGAAAGTAACGCGCGATCTGACCCGTCGACGGAAACAAGAAGAAGCGCTGCGCCAAAGCGAAGAACGGTTCCGTCTCCTGGTCGAAGGTGTCACCGACTGCGCCATTTTCATGCTCGATCCGAATGGCTATGTGATGACGTGGAACGCTGGTGCGGAACGCCTAAAAGGCTATCAGGCCGGGGACATCATCGGCCGGCACTTCTCGACGTTCTACCCCCCCGATGCAATCGAAGGTGCGTGGCCCGAACACGAGCTGCAGGTCGCGACCGAGACTGGAAGGTTTGTCGACGAGGGCTGGCGCATTCGCAAAGACGGCTCGAAATTTTGGGCCAACGTCGTCATCACTGCGCTGCGTGACCAGAGCGGGACGCTGCGCGGATTCGCTAAATTGACTCGCGACCTGTCTGAATATAAACGCACCGAGGCGCTGGAAGTAAACGGTGCGCAACGCGAGGAACTACTCGAAGCCGAGCGCTCGGCGCGCATCGCAGCGCAGCGTGCAGCGCGCATCAAGGATGAATTTCTGGCCACGCTTTCGCATGAGCTGCGCACACCCTTGAACGCGATTTTAGGCTGGACCCAGGTACTTCGTAAGCCCGGCACCGCGAAGCCAGCGGAGTTCGCACGCGGCATGGAGGTGATCGAACGCAATGCGCGCGCACAGGTTCAACTAATCGAAGATCTTCTCGATCTCAGCCGCGTCATGTCGGGACGCATCCGGCTCGATATACAGCGCGTCCTGCTCGGAGAGATCGTGCAGGCGGCGATCGATTCTGTCGAGCCCGCTGCCAACGCTAAAGGGGTGCGCCTGGAAAAGATTTTGGATCCGCACGCCGGGACGGTGTCCGGAGATCCGGCACGAATTCAGCAGATCGTCTGGAACCTGCTCAGCAATGCAGTCAAGTTCACGCCCAAGGGCGGTAAGGTTCAGGTGTTGTTGGAGCGGGTGAATTCGTACGTAGAGATCAGTGTGAGCGATACCGGCATCGGTATTCCCGCAGCGTTTTTGCCCCATGTGTTCGACCGCTTCTCGCAAAAGGATAGCTCGGCCAGCAGAACTTATGGCGGGCTTGGGCTGGGGCTCGCCATCTCGAAACAGCTGGTCGACGTGCACGGGGGGACGTTGCGCGCGGCGAGCCCGGGCGAGGGGCAGGGTGCAACGTTCATCATCGATCTGCCGCTTACCATCGTGCATCAGGAAGACGACGAGCGGGACCGCGTCCATCCGACCCATGCCTCGGCAGCGGTGCAGAGTCTCCTGCCGACACTCGATGGCGTCCACATTTTAGTCGTCGACGATGAACCGGATTCGCGCGAGCTCATTCACCGCGTCTTGCTCGAGCGAGGTGCCCGTGTGACGCTCGCCGCATCGGGAGCGGAAGCGCTACGACTTCTCGCCGTCAGTAATCCCGATGTCTTGTTGAGCGACATCGGCATGCCGGAAATGGATGGTTATCAGTTGCTGCGTCGGATTCGTGCTGGCGAACAACAAGGGCGCCGGCTTCCAGCCGTTGCGCTCACGGCATTTGCACGCAGCGAGGACCGAAAACGAGCGCTTCTCGCCGGTTATCAATCCCATCTGGCGAAGCCGTTCGATGTGGCAGAACTCGTTATCGTTCTCGCGGGCCTCGTAGGGCGAACCTAGTGTGCGGTGACCCGCTCGGTTACGACGTTCCGCCTATGGACGGGTTTGGCGCCGCTCCACGTAGAGCGAGCGACGTTGGCGAGTTGGTCGCCCACATCCATTTGAAGTCGTGATGTGACGTCTTCGTATCTGCTAGTCATCTCGCACAGCACAGGCGCAGGCTTGCCACCACATAGCGCGAGCTGTTTGTGTTTCTTACATCCCGCTGGCTGTTCTTTCACAACGCGTGCAAGGAAGCGGACGTAACGCCCTGATCTATCGATGGACCAGTGTGGCACGCCGATTGCGAAGGCGGTTGTGGATGTACCTTGACGCGAGCACCCCTTGTCTGACAGCGTTGAGCCGGCGGCGAACGTGAGTGGCTTGAAGCAATCCGCCCTGCACAGGATGGCCTATGCGCGAACGACCCTACCTTCCAATTTGGCTTCGAATTTGGGCGCGTTGGATCTCCACTCACCCGGTATCGTATTGGGATCGGAGCCTGCGATGCCTGGCTTGAAATCATCTCACGCGGTCAAGCCGTCGATCCTGGTTGTCGATGATGAGCCCGATGCGCTGGGGGCATTGGAAATATTGCTGGAACTGCGCGGTTACGCGGTCACCACCGCAAGCGACGGCGCCGATGCGCTGAAGACCGCGCTCCTACAGAAACCGCAGGTCATCATTACCGACATCACCATGCCCACGATGAGCGGCGTCGAGCTTTGCACGCAGCTCAGATCCAATCCAGCGACCGCGGACAGTCCGATCATCGTTTGCAGTGGTGTGCATCGCCTGCCGCCTGAGCTCGATAAGCTGATCAACCGGTTTCTGCAAAAACCGATCGACTTCGACGAGCTCGATCGCGTTATTCAGGAATGTCTGCCCTCGTAGTCGGCTAGCCAACCAGTCGGTTCGGCCGGCGTACGTTGGCGATGCGGTCGGGTGTTGTCGATCGGAGCGACGATGCGACAAATGTCGGTCGGTGTGACGACGCCATAAACACGAGCGCGCCGATCTCGATTCTTTATTCGTCACGCGCAGCGATGTATCGGTTGCGAGTCGACCGAGCAACTGGAAACGGGAAATCTTCGCTTCCGGTTTGCGCAATACGATCGGATTTGCTTGGCATCCCGGATCGAAACGCCTGTACGGCCTCGAGCACGGCATCGACGATCTCGGCGACGACACGCCCGGAGAGGTATTGAACGAGCTGATCCAAGGTGCGATGTACGGCGGGTTTGTTTACGAGAACAATCGCTTCATGATGCATCCGCTGCCGTCTACCATGACGCAGGAAGAATGGGCGCGCAAGAGCACCAAGCCGGTCGCGCTTATCGTGCGCACTCGGCGCAGATGCAATTTTTGTTCTATTCCGGTGCGATGGTCCCGGAGGAATATCGCCGCGATGCATTCACCACCCTGCACGGATCGTGGAGCGGCTATGAAATAGCAGGCTGATTTGTTCCGCTGTGGAAATGCCGTCACACGTCGAGGCGCGGTTCCGCAGCTCGCCGATCGCGCCTGTGCTGATGCAATAAAATTTTGCGTGATCCTCCTACAGCCGATTGGGTGTTGGTCTTATGGCTGCGCATGGACCGCATGGTGATACTGCAGCGGCGAGCACTTTCTACGAATAATGTCTGCGGAGACCACCATGGCGCGCTATGGCGAGAAAGCCTCGAGTAAAGTCGAGAAAGCGATGCATGAAGAAAAACGCGGGACGCTGAAAATGGGGCGCTCGGGCAAGACGGTGGAGCGCCGCAAGCAGGCCATTGCAATCGGCCTGTCGGAAGCGCGAAAAGTGGGCGCCAAAGTCCCCGCAAAAAACAGTCCGGCGACAGAGAAAAGGCCGGCGAAAACGAGCGCAACTCGTAAGTCGCCTGCGAAGAAGTCTTCTGCCAAGAAGTCGACCGTCAAGCAAACGACGACGCGTAAAACCGCCGCCAAGACATCGACTCGCAAGCCCGCCGCGACACGCAAAACTCCGGTGCGCAAGTCGGCGGCCGCAAACACGAACGCGATCGCTCGAAGCAAAAGCACGTAGCCGCATGCCTGACCGGCCGGCGATCGTTCATTAAAGGAGTACATCATGGCCCCTGAAACGCCAGCCAAAGAG
>JBDTMS010000169.1:0-7580 GCA_039934195.1 Betaproteobacteria bacterium | reverse complement strand
TTCGTCGACGGCCTCGTCACGATGGTCGGCAACGGTGAGCCGCGTACGCAGAGCGGTTGCGGCGTGCACGTGTACGCGGCGAATCGCTCGATGGCGGATCGTTTTTTCTACAATGCCGATGGCGAGCTGCTGATCGTTCCACAGCACGGCCGGCTCAGTATCGCGACCGAGCTCGGCACACTGGCAGTCGAGCCGCAGGAAATCGCCGTCATTCCGCGCGGTGTCCGCTTTCGCGTGACGCTACCGGACGGCACTGCGCGCGGATACGTGTGCGAGAACTACGGGGCGCTGTTGCGCTTGCCCGATCTCGGACCGATCGGTTCCAACGGGTTGGCGAACCCACGCGATTTTCTAACACCGAAGGCGTGTTACGAGGATCGCGAAGGGCGCTTCGAGCTGATCGCCAAATTCATGGGGCATCTGTGGATCGCAGAAATCGGCCACTCCCCGCTCGATGTGGTCGCTTGGCACGGCAACTACGCGCCGTACAAATACGATCTGCGGCGCTTCAATACGATTGGCTCGATCAGCTACGATCATCCCGATCCGTCGATTTTTCTGGTTCTGCAATCGCAGAGCGATACGCCCGGTGTCGACAACGTCGACTTCGTAATCTTTCCCCCGCGCTGGCTGCCCATGGAACACACGTTTCGTCCCCCGTGGTTTCATCGCAACGTCGCGAGCGAGTTTATGGGATTGGTACACGGCGCATACGATGCGAAAGCAGAAGGGTTCACACCGGGCGGTGCGAGCTTGCACAACAGCATGAGCGGGCATGGACCGGATGCGGCGAGCTTCGACAAAGCAGTGAATGCAGATACGTCGATGCCGCAGAAGATTGCCGACACGCTGGCGTTCATGTTCGAGACGCGCAACGTGCTGCATCCAACGCAGCACGCGCTGGAATCAGCGCAGTTGCAAAGCGATTACTTCGAGTGCTGGCAGGGGTTGGGAAAGCGGTTTAGCGAGGAGGCGTAGATCGGAGTGCTGACGATTCGCGCCAGGTCACTCCGAACCTGTGTGACACGTCGAAATCGGCTAGATCTTTCCCAGCAAGAACAAAATCAGAATGATCACCAGCACCAAGCCGAGGCCGCCGCTCGGGCCGTAACCCCAGCTTCTGCTGTGGCCCCACGTCGGAATCGCCCCCACAAGCGCCAGCACCAGCACTATCACAACGATCAGAGTGATACTCATTCGTTTCCCCTTGTTTGATTTCCCGTTTAGATTTTCGGGCGGATGTCCGGCACGCAACTAAACCTACCTACGCAGCATACTCCGACCGCGCTGCGAGTAGCGCATTTCAGCCTCTGGTAGCGACCGCGAGCAATTCACCGCGGGTCCGGGTCTTCTACGAATCCCTTGTCGGGCCGCATCGTGAACGCGAGCGCTGCGCCGGCGGCGAGCAGACAGATCGAGCCGACGAACGGCAACTCCCAATTATCTGTGCGGTCGATAACATAGCCGAAGACCAGCGGCGACACGATGGCGGCGAGTGCCGATCCGCTGTTCATCAGTCCCGCTGCCGTGCCGGAATACTGGGGTGCGATATCCATCGGAATCGACCACATCGGTCCGATCACCAGCTCAGCGAAGAAGAATGCAGCGCTCAAGCACAATGCGATCGTAATCAGATCGTGAGTGAATAGCACCGGCAGCAGCGACAAGAACGAGCCCACGAAGCCGACGATGATGACGGAGAGCCGCGCGAATCGCACGTTGCCGGTCTTGTGCATGATACGGTCGCTCGCGACGCCGCCCACGGTGTCGCCGACGACGCCTGCGAAGAAAACGCCCGATGCAAACAATGCAGAGCTTTTGAGGTCGAGCTGATGGCTGTGGAGAAAATACGATGGCAGCCAATTCAGATAGAGCCACAAGGTCCAGCCGTAGCAGAAATAGACGACGGCCACCGGCAGCATGCGCAGAGTGAGACGCTTCCACGGAATCGCCGGTGTGGTCCGTTTCGCGTCAAGCACCGGCAGCATGTCGAGATCGCGTTGTGTAACCCCAGCGTGATCCCGTGGATTATCGCGGTAATACCAGAACCAGATCGCGACCCAGACGAAGCTGATTGCGCCGAGCACGACGAACGACCCGCGCCAGGTAAACATCGCCATCAGCCACGCCACCAGCGGCGGCGCGACGGCGTTGCCGAAGCGTGCGAACGAATGTGTGATGCCTTGCGCGAAGCCGCGCCGTTTCACCGCGACCCAGCTTTGCATTGCGCGCGTTGCGGTGGGAAAGGTCGCGCCTTCGCCCAGGCCGAGCATGAGGCGAAAAATAAACAGCGATACGAGGCCGGTCGCGAACCCCGTCAAGATCGTCGCGGTCGCCCAGATGCCGCCGCAGATGAGCAAGGTCTTGCGCGGACCGAGGCGATCGCCGAGCCAGCCACCGAAGATCTGCAGCAGCAGATAGGGATAGGCAAATGCGGAGAATACGAGTCCGAGCTGCGTGTTGGAAAGCTTGAACTCGCCTTTGATCGCGCTCGCCGCAGTTGCGATGTTGACGCGGTCGATGTAGGTGATGAGATACATCATGCACAGCATCAGTAGTACGATGCCGGGCGCGCCGAGACGTCGTTTGTTGAGCATGCGATCGTTGAGCGATGTCGTCAGTTTGGATTTGCGTCCATCGAGCTCTTGCATGTTGCGCGCGGGGGATTTTGTGCGCGTCGAAATCTTGGATGCCGGCGCGCGTCGAAGCCCGTGCGCGTTGAAGCCCGGAGCGCGTCGAAGCCCGGGACGCGCTGCAGTCTAACCGATCGCAATTGCCGGCATCAATGCGCGCTTTCCGTCGCACAGTGCAGAGCCGACATCGATCGATGTCGACACTCAGTAGGAAATGAACCGATGGGTGACACTCGATCAGAGCGGGCAACGCAATCCGGCACACTCGTCGATCACGGTTATTTTTTCGTCGGCGGCCAATACGTCGACGACGGCGGGCGTCAGTTGATGGCGGGGCAGATGTACGTGCAATACCTGGTGCCGCCCGAAGTCCGGCAGCCGCACCCGATCGTGCTCATCCACGGCACCGCGCAGACCGGCAACAATTTTCTCGGCACGCCGGATGGCCGTCCAGGCTGGGCGCACAACTTCGCTGCACTGGGCTATTGCGTGTACGTGGTCGATCAAGTGGGCCGCGGTCGCTCGGGATCGTTCCCCGGCATCTATGGCCCGTATACGCGTTCGGCCGCCAAGGATCTGGAGCTGCTCAACACCGCGCAGGAGTTGCATGATCTATTTCCGCAGGCGCGACTGCACACACAGTGGCCGGGTGGTCCGGGCAGGCCCGGCAACGCCGCATTCGATCAGATGTTCGCGCAGCAAGTCGAGTTCATCGCCAGCGCCACACGCACCGAGGAGCTGATGTTTCCGGCACTCGAAGCGCTATTCGAAAAAATCGGTCCGGCGATTCTGCTCACGCACTCGCAAGCCGGCGTGTTCGGTTGGAAGCTCGCGGATGCACACCCGGATCTGGTGCAAGCGCATGTCGCCGTAGAACCAAATGGTCCGCCGTTCTACGACGTCAGCTTTCACGGTGGCGAGACTTGGTACCGTTACGGCGAGCAGCGTGTCCGTCCCTGGGGGATCACGCGCGTGGCGTTGTCATTCGACCCGCCGATCCGCGATGCCGCTGCATTCGCTGTGCGTCAGCAAGAAACTGCGGACGGCCCTGGTCTCATCAAGGGATGGTTGCAAGCAGAACCGGCGCGCCGGCTGCCGCGCATGCAACGCGTGCCGACCGCGATCGTCACCGGCGAAGCATCGTTTCGCGCGACGATGGATCACTGCACGTCGAGATTTCTAACGCAGGCCGGTGTGGCACATACGCATATCCGATTGGAAAATGAGAACGTGCATGGCAACGGACATATGATGATGCTCGAGCAGAACAGCGCTCAGATTCCTCCGGTGATCGACCGATGGATACAGAGATGCGTATTGCGCCGATGATCATTCGCCTGTTGTTCGCGCTGCTCTTGACGCTAAGCGCGCTCACTGCGAGCGCGGGAACGCTGTTGCTCGTCAATGCGCACCTAGTCGATCCGGCGCTGAAAACGCAAACCATCGGCCACGTCCTGATCGACGGCGACAAAGTCGTCGATGTGCTGCAAACGATTCCAACGAGTTTCACTGGCGAGATGGTCGATCTTACCGGCAAATACCTCATCCCCGGGCTGGTCGATGCGCACGTTCATTCCGAAGGCAATCGCGATTCGGAATTCGGCAAAGGCGAGGACTTCGGACCGGAAGAAACAGCGCGGCGCATGTTGTATGCCGGCGTCACGGCCTATCTCGATCTCGGTCTGGATGCAGACAGCGTATTCGCCGCGCGCCAGAAGCTACGCAATCACGAAATATTCGGGGCTGATCTCTATGCCGTCGGACCGGTGATCATCGGCCGTGCGCGGACCGGCACGTCGGGTGGTGCGATCGGTGTGACCACACCGGACGAAGCGCGCGCTGCGCTCGACCGCCTGGCGCTACAGCATCCTGACCTGGTGAAACTGATTTTCGATTGGGCGAACGGCAAAAACACGATGAGCGCCGAGGTCATGCGGGCGCTGATCGTGCATGCGCGCAAGCTCGGGCTGAAAACCGTTGTGCACATCGGCAACTGGGAAAACGGCCGACTCGCAGCCGAGGCCGGCCCCACTGCAATCACGCATCTGGATGACAACGCCGTGATTCCCGAAAGCGTTGCGAAAGCGATGGGCGCCAAGCATATTTATTCGATTCCGACGATGGCCGTGCAGCAGGATTTTCTCGACATTCTCGAAGATCACCGCCTGCTCGATCGTCCGCTATTGCGAGAATTGGTCAGCGAGCCGGTGATCGCGAGTTATCGGCGCCTCGATCCGAAGGCCGATGCCGATTGCATAACGTGCCGATGGCAGCGGGAAGGGCGCAAATACTACGGGGTGTCGCTCCAGCGATTGCTACGCGCCGGCGTGCCGATCGTTGCCGGTTCCGATACCGGCAACCTCGGTACGTTCCAGGGCTACTCGCTTCACCGCGAAATCGAAATCCTGCGCGACTGGGGCCTGAGCAATTGGGATGCGCTCGCCTCGGCCACGACGAACGCGTACGCGTTGCTCGGGTTGAACATGGGTTTTAAGCGCGGCGCCGACGCCAGCTTCGTCGTGCTGAACGCATCGCCGATTGCCGACGTCGCGAATACGCAGGCGATCGACCGCGTGCTGTTCCATGGTGAATGGGTCGACCGCACCGCGCTGCGCACACCGCTGCGCTGAGTCTTTGCGAATTCTCGGCATCGGCCGAGCGTTATTTAAACGGCAGCGCGTCGCCGAGCTTGCGTTTCAAACGATCTTGAATCCACTTGCGGTCGATCCACTCGATCGGGCTAACCGGCAAGCCGTCGAGAAGCACGGCGAAATGGAGATGATCGCCTCCGGCGAGGCCGGTGGCGCCGGTGCGGCCGATCGGTTGGCCGCGCTTTACCTTGTCGCCGACCTTCACATCGATCGACGACAGATGACCGTATAGCGTCTGTAAGCCATAGCCGTGGTCGATCACGACGCAATTTCCGTAGATGCCGAGATAACTTGCGTGCGCTATAACGCCATCGTTCGCCGCCGGAACCGGTGCGGCATGCACCGAAGCCATGTCGAGACCGAGATGGTCTTGCTGATCCACCGTGCGATCTTGATAAACGTACGAGCGGCGATCGGCAAACGTCGCTTTGATGGCGGTGTTGACCATCGGCAGAAACGGCTCGCGCCAGAGAAATGCCGACTCACTTTTCGCAGCCAGGCTAATCAGGAACGCTTCGTTCGTTTTGCGCAGATCGCGATTGATCTGCAGATAATTCTCGAGCGGACTGCCCTTGTCGGTGAGCTCAGGGGTGTGGCTGAGAATTTCAGAAGTGACCTTCTGCATGAACGCATCGTTCAAATTGATCGTGTCCCGATGCAGTGGCTTGGCGAAAAACTTGTCGACGAATTTGGCCGAGGATTCGTTGCCGGCATCGTCTTGCGCGATGACGCGTACGTTGTCCGCATTGTCCATATCGTAGGCGACGGCGAACAGCGCGAAGCGATCGTGCGGACCGCCACCAGGCAACGGCTGACCGCGAAAAAATCGCGTGCCGGCCTGTACGCCATCTCGCACGGCGCTGTCGCCGGTGCGATAGACCACGGCTTCGGACCCGCCTTGATTGACGTAAGTAAAAGTGGATTGAACCTGCACGGTCGGCGGCGTCAAGCGCACCGGTAGTTGCATTTGCGCAACGATGGGCTCGCCTGCGCGCAGCCACGAGCGCGCGCGACCCGCAGTCACGCGGATGATCGCGGTGCCGGGCTTGAGATCGGGAACCGTGTCCTTGCCGACTACGACATTGACCTCTTCGGTCGCGATACCTTTGCGCCAGAACGCCCACGCGGGTACCGGCTCGTGTATAGACTCGGCCAGCATTTTCACGGTGTCGCCTTGCACGAGCTCGACTTTGACGCTGGACACCCCACGCTTGGGCTCCGACACGCGCACCGTGATCGGCGTCTTTTTGCCGATCACCTTGGCACCCGGCTGAATTGAAATCTCAGGCGGTGGCCCGACCCACAGGCCGATGAATACCGCGCCGCCGATAGCTCCAACAACAATCAGCAAGAGAAGCAGCTTGCGCAAGCCGCCACCGCCGTTTCTGTACGCCATAGTTTTAGCCTGCTCTTTGATTGTGGAAATGCGGACGGCGGTGCAGTCCGTGTGCGCTCTATTCGTCGCCGCAAGCCGGCGTGTGACTCGTTACGAACGCTCTCAGCCTCGCGAGTACTGTTCCGGGCGTGTACCGTTCGGCAACTCGAACGGGGCTAAGCTGACGAACCGTCGCCGGGAGGGTTTTACTCCGAAAACTGCCGTGGTGCATCTTCTCGTGCAACAGCAACGTAACTGGGGTGTCCAAGCCATCACTCCGATTTCACTACTTCACGAGCGTACCCATGCAAAAAGCAGTTGTCGGTCTAGCCCTGTTCACCAGCATTCTCGCGGGCTGCGCGACCCATTCCGGCAAGCCCTCTACGGCGATACAGCCAGTGCGCGAAACGCATGGCTATTCGGCTGAGAAGGCCGTTATCTACACGCCACCGGCCTGGCCGCAGGCGTTGCCGGCGGATATCTACCGCCCAGACGGTGCCGGCCCATTTCCGGGCGTGCTGATGGTACACGGCGGCGGCTGGCACGAAGGCAAGCGCAAACATATGGGACGCTTCTCGAAGATGCTTGCGCGTCGCGGCTACGTCGTGGTCAACATCGACTATCGCTTGGCGCCGCAATTTCATTTTCCTGCGCAGATCGAGGATTTGCGAGAAGCGGTGCGATGGATGCGCGCCAATGCGGTGTCGCTCAAGTTGGATCCGATGCGTATCGGCGCGTGGGGTTATTCCGCCGGAGCACATCTCGTTGCCTTGCTTGGCACCGACAACGAAGGGCCGGCAACGCGCGTGTCGGCAGTCGTCGCCGGCGGGTTGCCGTCCGATTTCAGCGATTATCCTGACAGTCCGTTGATCCGCGATTTCATCGGTGCGACGCCGGCGGAAAATCCACAAGCGTGGACGC
>JBDTMS010000168.1:0-7585 GCA_039934195.1 Betaproteobacteria bacterium | reverse complement strand
GAGCGGCAAGTCGCGCTCGGCCGCATGATCGGCATCGAAGATCGTGTCTGGATTCAGATCGAAGGGTGCCCGCGCGTCTATGCGATTGCCGATGAAGATCTGGATCGCGAGACCGAGGAGAAAACCTCGTCCGTGCACTTTCTGCGTTTCGAGTTGGACGTGTCCATGAAGCGCGCGCTGGCCGGCGGGGCAAACATTCGAATGGGCGTCGACCACCCGAACTACCAGGCGACGCTCGACCCGGTACCAGGTCCGGTGCGGGAGTCTCTGATCAAGGATCTGACCTTCTAACCCTGACGTTCTAGCATCTGCAGGCAGGCAACTAACGGAGGGATTTCGTAAATTCGGTTTCCGTGGGTAGAATAACGGCGCGTCCGGCCCGCAAGCATACTAATACCCCGGCGCTCGGAGACCAACATGAGCAGCGCCATAATAGAAAACCGCGTCCTCAGCATGGTTGAGCGACGCCTTCGCAGCGTGCAAGCGCCGGTGAACGTTAAGCTTTGGACGGGCCAGACCTTTGCACCGCCAGCGCCATCCCCTGTCACCTTGACGGTTCGCTCGCCGCAAGCCCTCATCCACCTCGCGAATCCCAGCCTCGGCCAGCTGGCGAAAAGCTACGTCGAGGGGGAGATCGATCTGGAAGGTAATTTCCGCGAAGTCCTGCAGCTCGGCGAGGCATTCGTCTCCGACGATCATGCGGTCTATCGCGCACCGAGCGGCGGCTGGAAATGGTGGCGCCATACCAAGTCTGCCGACCGGCGCAACATTCAACAGCACTACGACGTCGGCAACGACTTTTACGGATTGTGGCTAGATCGCAATCGCGTCTACTCATGCGGTTATTTCAAGAATGCCGAAGACACGCTGGATCAGGCGCAGGAGCAGAAGCTCGATCACATCTGTCGCAAGCTGCTGTTGAAGCCCGGCGAGCGCCTGCTCGATATCGGCTGCGGTTGGGGCGGTCTCATTGTGTGGGCGGTCAGGCACTACGGCGTGAAGGCAGTCGGCATCACGCTGAGCGAGGGTCAGCACGAATTTGCATCGCAAAGAATCCGCGAGCTCGGCCTCGAGGACGTTTGCGAGGTTCGCCTGCAGGATTATCGCGACCTACCCGAAGATGAGCTGTTCGATAAGATCTCGAGCGTTGGCATGTTCGAGCACGTAGGTAAACGCAATCTACCGGCTTACTTCGCCAAAATGAATGCGCTGCTCAAGCCCGGCGGCGTCGTAATGAACCACGGCATCACCACCAATTCTCTGGAGCACGCAGCGCTTGGCAATGGCATCGGCGAATTCGTCGAGGAGTATGTATTTCCCGGCGGCGAGCTCATGCACGTGAGCGCCGTCATGGAGCAGATGTCGCGTGCGGGGTTCGAAGTATGGGACGCCGAATGTCTGCGGCCGCACTATGCGAAAACGCTTTGGCACTGGGTCGAGCGATTGGAAGCGCGTCAGGACGAGGCGCGCGCAATGGTCGGTGAGAAGAAATTTCGCACCTGGCTAATCTACATGGCGGGTTCTGCGCACGGCTTCAGCCGCGGCTGGATTTCGATCTACCAGTTGCTCGGCGTGAAGACGCTGCCGGGTGGAACGGCATCGTATCCGCTCACACGTGAGCACATGTACGCGTGATGATCGCGGCCGTCTGCACACGCCGGGCCGCTGCAGTCGCGCTGATCGCGCTGTTTGCGATCTGCGTGACCGGCCCAGCCGAGGCGGTACGCCGGCGCGATAAGGAAAATCCGATCTTGAACGCGCCGGAGGACGAAAAATTCGTCGAGCAGCAGGCCACACCCCCGGCCTATCCGAAGGACTCCGACCTGCGTGAGTTCGCGTTGCGCGGTCAGACCACCAATCGCTTCTTCATCGACACATCGACGTTGACGGTGGGTAAAGACCGCATTGTTCGCTTCGTGATGCTGATTCGCAGTCCGGCCAACGAAACGAACGTGCGCTTTGCAGCTTTGCGCTGCAAGACGCGCGAGTGGAAAGACTACGCTTTCGGCCGGGACGACCATACCTGGGCAGTCGATGAGGACCCCGAGTGGCGCAATATTCAGATGATTAATCTGAACAACTATCAGCGCACCTTGTATCAAGACTATTTCTGCTCCGGCGGCATCTTGACGAGCGAGCCCGCGGGCGACTCGCAAAAGCTGGTCAAGCTGCTGAAGAACCCGCCTCGGCCAGATCCGCGCGTACCGCGCAGCGAATAGCTCGGTACCGAGCGCGCAAACGAAAACTGGAGCACGCCGTTCGTGCAAGGCGTGGCGGCGTGTCTTCCCAAGCCTCTATTCGCATTCCCCAACGCGCCGCGCCGTGAAGGTCTGCACCATCGGCAGCGATTGCCCATCGATGGTTACCGCCAAATCCATTCTGCCGTTGAAGGTGTCCCCGGCAATCTCGGTGGAACCGGTGCCGGTTACCTGAACGTGTCCACTGCACGCGATTTTCCAACTCGCATGGCCGGCGCTCTGCTGAAAGTCTGAAACTTGGCAGGCGCCCGCGCCGCCCATCTGCGTCATCAGGTCCTTCACGCTCTGCTGAGTAACGCATTGACGCGTCACCATCGGCGTCTTGCTCAGCGGTTGGCCGCCGGCTTCAGCGCTGACCGCGATCTCCCACATGCCTTGCCGAACTTCGTCGGCACCGGCGGCAGTGCAGTCGAGCGATAACGATAACAGTGCGAGGGCGATAGCAAGCCGCATGGAGGCCTCTCAAGTTGGGAACGGCGCCACTCACAGCAGCACCAGATTGTCGCGATGGATCAACTCGGGATCATCGATGTAGCCGAGGCGCGCTTCGATCTCGTGACTCGGTGCGCGCATAATGCGGCGGGTTTCGGCAGCGTTATAGTTCACCAGTCCGCGTGCGATCTCGTGTCCGGCGGGATCGAGACAGCTCACGACTTCGCCTCGGTCGAAATCGCCGCTGATGTCATGCACGCCGATGGGTAGCAGACTTTTGCCGTCTTTGATTAGCGCGCGAGCGGCACCGGCGTCGAGGCTGAGCCGCCCGCGCACCTGAAGATGATCGGCGATCCACTGCTTGCGCGCCGCCAAGGTCATCGTCTCGGCGATGAGTTGGGTGCCGATCATCTCGCCATCGCTCAAGCGCAGCAGAACCTGCGGTTCGCGGCCGGACGCAATGATGGTGTGAGCGCCGCTTCGCGCTGCACGCTGAGCGGCGCGAATCTTGGTGAGCATGCCGCCACTGCCGATATGACTGCCAACGCCGCCTGCCATCTGCGCCAGTTCCGGGTCGCCGGCTTTGCCCTCGGCGACAAGCGTTGCGTCGGGATAGCGGCGAGGATCGCGCGTGAACAGACCGGCCTGATCGGTGAGGATGACTAGCGCATCGGCCTCGACGAGATTGGTGACCAACGCCGCCAATGTATCGTTGTCGCCGAATTTGATCTCGTCGGTTGCGACGGTGTCGTTCTCGTTGATGACGGGGATCGTGTTGAGCTCGAGCAACGTGCGCAGCGTCGAGCGTGCGTTTAGATAGCGCCGGCGATCCGCCAGATCCTCGTGCGTCAACAGAATCTGCGCGGCATGCAGACCATGCGTGCGAAAACAGGTCTCATAAGCCTGCACGAGTCCCATCTGCCCGATCGCGGCCGCGGCTTGCAGCTCGTGCAACTGGTTCGGGCGCTTCGGCCAGCCCAGACGCAGCATGCCCTCGGCTATGGCGCCGGACGATACGAGCAGGACCTGATAGCCGCGGCGCTTGAGCTCGGCGATCTGCTCGGCCCATTGCGCCAGCGCCGCATGATCGAGACCCTGGCCTTCGGCGGTAACCAGACTGCTGCCGACCTTGATAACCAGCCGCCGGCTGCGGGCGAGGATCGATTGCGCAGTCACTCGCGCACGTCCTCATCGTACACGGGCTCGGGTTCGGGCTCCGGCGCGTCGTGTTTGCGTGTTTGCGTCAGAAAATCCATTACGGCGTAGGTTAGTTTGGCGCAGCCCTCGCCGGTCAAAGCCGAGATCGTGAAGACGTGCGGCGCCATATCTTGCCGTGCGCTGCCGAGATACGCATCGAGAAAAAATTGCACACGCGCGTCCTTATCCTCGGGCTGCAGCAAATCCATTTTGTTGAGTACGATCCAGCGCGGTTTGTCGTACAAGGACGAGTCGTATTTGCGCAGTTCTTCGACGATGGCCTGCGCATCGCGAACCGGATCGGCGCCTTCATCGAGCGGCGCTAAATCGATGATGTGCAGGAGCAGGCCGGTGCGTTGCAAGTGACGCAGAAACTGATGGCCGAGACCGGCCCCTTCGGCCGCGCCCTCGATTAGCCCGGGGATGTCCGCAGTGACGAAACTACGATTCATGTCCACGCGGACGACGCCCAGGTTGGGGTGCAGAGTGGTAAACGGATAGTCGGCAACTTTTGGACGCGCCGCCGACACCGAGCGGATGAACGTCGATTTCCCCGCGTTGGGCAGCCCAAGCAAACCGACATCTGCCAACACTTTTAGCTCGAGCTTGAGGCGACGCGATACGCCGGGCTCGCCGCGGGTGAACTGGCGTGGCGCGCGGTTCGTGCTGGACTTGAAGTGCAGATTGCCCAGACCGCCGGCGCCGCCTTTCCCGATGAGCAGCCGTTGGCCATGCGTCGCCAGATCGCCGATCGCTTCCCCCGAGTCCAGGTCGGTGATCACCGTGCCCACTGGTACGGGGAGGGTGATATCGGCCGCCGACTTGCCGTAGCAGTCAGATCCCCGACCGCCTTCGCCGTTTTTGGCACGGTGTATACGTGCAAAGCGGTATTCCACCAGCGTGTTGATATTGCGATCCGCTTCGGCGTACACGCTGCCGCCGCGGCCGCCGTCGCCGCCGCTCGGTCCGCCTTTCGGCAGAAACCGTTCACGGCGAAATGCGGCTGCGCCGTCGCCACCCTTTCCGGCGTGGATTTCGATCGTCGCTTCGTCGATGAATTTCATGAGATACCGTATTCGATGGCGGGGAATGGAATGCGGAACGTCGTTACCTGCAGGCTGCGCAGTGCGCCCCTCCGGCGCTGCGTGACCCGCCCATCCGACCCTGCGTAATGCGCCGATCCGACCCTGCGCAACGCGATCCGACTATGGCTGGCGCGCCACTAAAACAAAGGCCCTATCGAATGATAGGGCCTTTAACCGGAAAGGTCAGACGTCAGACCGGGATAATCGCGACGGTCTTGTTGTTGCGGGCGCCTTTTACGAGGAACTTCACGTAACCGTCGATCTTCGCGAACAGAGTGTGATCTCGGCCGATCCCGACGTTGTCACCGGGATGCACTTGGGTGCCGCGTTGGCGGACGATGATGCTACCGGCGGAGACCAGCTGACCTCCGAAGCGTTTTACCCCAAGCCGTTTGGACTGCGAGTCGCGACCGTTGCGGGAGCTGCCACCTGCTTTCTTATGTGCCATCTATGCACTCCTATTCTGAAGCGTTGCGTCAGCGGCTCTGTGCAACCCATGCCTTATTGCAGCGACGCCAGTATCCGAAGCGCCAATACTGCAACTGCAGCGGCGCCGGTAGCGCGTCTTAGAGGTTGATACCGCTGATTTGGATTTCGGTGTAATTCTGCCGGTGGCCCAAAGTCTTTCTGAAGTGCTTGCGCCGCTGCATGCGGAAGATCTTGATCTTCTCGCCACGACCGTGGGAAACCACGGTGGCTTTGACTGTCGCGCCGGACAACATCGGGTTGCCCATCTTGATGTTGTCGCCGTCTGCGACGAAGAGCACCTGGTCGAGCACAATCTCGGCGCCGACGTCGGCAACGATAGATTCGACCCGAACTTTCTCGCCCGCCGCTACTCGGTATTGCTTGCCGCCGGTCTTGATCACCGCATACATGATCGATGCCCTCAAAATTTGCTTTGGAGAAAATTCAAAACTGCCAGAGAAGCTCAATCGTCTGCCCGCTAGATAGCTGCCAGTTAGTGCCCCGGCCAAAGTAGCCCCGGCCTAAGTAGACCCCGGCCAAACTAGCCCAGCCAAGTAGGCGGTCAAGACGTAAGTTCGTGGAGTGCTTGGCGAAAAACCGCGAAGTATACAGAAGGCGCGCGCGGACGGTCAACACGGCGCGGGCGCATGGGTACGGGCCAATCTCGCACACGTGCCGGTGGTATCCTTGAGTTGGTTCTCATCTAATTTCCTTTGCGCATGTCCACCGCCACGCTTGAGCCTGTCCAACGCCTGATCGCAGACGAAATGCTTGCTGTCGATGAGGTGATCCGGCGACGGCTGCACTCTGATGTTGCCTTGATCCGCCAGGTAAGCGAGCACATCATCGGCGGTGGCGGCAAACGACTGCGGCCCGCCCTGGTGATTCTCGCGTCCGGCGCATGCGGATATAGCGGTGCCGCACATTATCAATTGGCGGCGGTCATCGAATTCATCCACACCGCAACGCTACTGCACGACGATGTCGTCGACGATTCCAAGTTGCGGCGCGGGCATGCTACCGCCAACGCATTGTTCGGCAATTCTGCGAGTGTCCTGGTGGGCGATTTCCTCTATTCGCGCGCATTTCAGATGATGGCCGAGTTGCGCAATGTCCGCGTAATGGACGTACTGGCGAACGCCACCAATGCCATCGCCGAAGGCGAGGTTCTCCAGCTGCTGAACTGCCACAACGCCGGCCTGTCGGAAGATGACTATCTCAAGGTCGTGCGCTCTAAGACGGCGCGGCTGTTCGAAGCAGCAGGACAGTTAGGCGCAATCGCGAGTCAGGCGGCGCCGGATGTCGAGGATGGGCTTGCACGCTACGGCATGCACCTGGGTATCGCGTTTCAACTCATCGACGATGTGCTGGATTACTCGGGCGATCATTCGCAGACCGGGAAAAATCTGGGCGACGATCTCGCCGAGGGCAAGCCGACATTGCCGCTGATCTATGCGATGCGCTCGGGCAATGCTTACCAAGCCAGCGTCATACGCGACGCTATCGAACAGGGCGGACTGACAGCCTTCCAGCCGGTGCTCACTGCGATACACGAGACCGGCGCACTCGAATATTCGCGGCGCCGTGCGCTGATCGAATCTCAGCGCGCAGTCGAAGCACTGAGCGCTATTCCGCATTCATCGTACAGAGACAGTCTGCTACAATTGGCCGCCTTTGCAGTTTGCCGCACTTATTGATCAACAGATGCGTTGATTAACAGATGCGCTGCTCCCGGTTTTAGCGGCGCAAACGACTGGTTATTTGCCGGCGTAAGCGACTGGTGGTTTGCCGCGCAACGACTCGCTGTTAGCGGTGGCGGAAAAACAAACTGCGATCAGTTGTCCGGCTTCGGGGTGTAGCTCAGCCTGGTAGAGTACTGCGTTCGGGACGCAGGAGTCGGAGGTTCGAATCCTCTCACCCCGACCAGCTAAATTCGACCAGCTATATTCCTGGTTCGGCGCATGCAACTCGCTGCTTGGTTGAAACCATTCGCGTCGCTTTTGTTCGAGACGAATCCACTTCGTATCTTCAATCCCTCGTATCTTTAGATCCCTCGTATCTTTGACCTGGGCGCAATCAGCTCGCTTCTTCTTTGGGGCGCATCCGTTTCGCCTGTTCAACTGCGTAGATCCTAGCCAGGACGAA
>JBDTMS010000167.1:0-7609 GCA_039934195.1 Betaproteobacteria bacterium | reverse complement strand
ACCGGCGACGATGCGTTCGATTGTCCGATGCCGCCGGATGGCGCCCTCGTGCGTGTGCCGAGCATGGTCGCTGCGTTCGCTCGCATCGTACGGTTCAGAGTCGATCAACTCGGCCCCCTGCCACTCAACGCGCCGACGAGAAGCGACGCGCGCTCGCCAGTGCTCGATGCGTTGTTCGCCACCAAGGAGCCGAAGACCGGCACCGACGGCACCATGTCATGGACCGTCGATGTCTACAACGCGAGCTCGGGCGACGACTTTGTGTTGATCTTAAAAGAGCTGATGCTGCCGACCGGGCAGCGGCGTCCGTATTCGATGTGGATGGCGGGCGTGTATCCGCGCGCCCTCGATGGCTTATGCAAACTGCTCTCGCTCGATATGCGCGTGATCGATCCGGCATGGATCGGCATGAAGCTGCGCAAGCTGTTGAACTATGCCGAACCGCTCGGCGATTTCATGGCACGTGTTCCGGGTGCCGACCGACAAGAGAACTTCGCCAGCACCGTCGCGTACGTCGCTCGCCTCATTATCCATCGCTATGCGATGTTGGGCGTGCTCGACGAGCGCGGTTATCCGATCAATGAAATGGGCGTGCTGGAAATTCCGGAAGCCGATCGCGAACCCGGCGGGTCAGGCTATCGAGTGCTCGCCGGCAAGCGTTGCGCAGAATGCGGGAATGCGACGGTGATAAAGAAGGACGGTTGCGAATTCTGCACCGCCTGCGGCGCTATCGGCGCTTGCGGATAAAACGCCATCGACGCGAACTAGGCGCGTTTGACTGCTGAACCTACGGACTGGGCGGCGGGGCGAGCAAATCGGCTGCAGGCCCTGAACCGCTCAGTGTTCTGAGAAATGCGATCAAGTGTGCTTGCTCGTCCAGCGTCAAGTTGAGTGGAACGATTTCGTTTCTGCCTACCGTGTCGCTGTGCGCGCCGCCCTGATTGAAAAAACCGACGACCTCCACAAGACTGCGCAGCTGACCGGTATGCGTGAAGCTCGGACGCTTGTCCACGCAGCGCAGGCTGGGGGTGCGAAATGCGCCGAGAAGATCGTTTGCATTCAGGCGTTGCAGGTCATCCAGACGCCCGTCGTAGCCATCGCTGAACTTGCCGCGCGCATTGAGCGGATCGGCGAGCATTGCAGGGATGCCCTGCGCAGCGCCGGGGTCGCGTCCCACTTGAATGACCAGGGACACCATCGCGCCGGGCAGTCCGATGTTATGAAATTTCTGATCGGTGAAGTGCGCTCCGCTGTGGCAGGACACGCAGCGCGCCTTGCCGACGAATAACTCGGCGCCGTGCCGCTCCTCAGCGGTGATCGCATTCGCATCGCCGTTGACCCAGGCATCGAAGCGCCCCGGTCCGCAGGTGAGCTTGCGTAGGTAAGCGTTCATCGCTTTGCCGAAGTTCGCGACGACGCGGTTGACGCGGTCATCGTACGGCTTGGGGCAGCTCTTGGTTGGCGTGGGCTGCTCTTCCTTACAGCCAGCGTCTGCCGGCGCGACGGTCGGGAAACCGGACAGATCCGGAAACGCTTCGTCGAAAACGCGCTCCTAGTCGGCCTTATACAGGCGACCCATCTGCTGCGCCACGAATAGCCTGGAGCTGTTCATCTCGGCAGAGGCTTCGATGGCACCGAACACTTGATTGAAGCCGGTATCGCGGCGTCCATCCCACATGAGTACCGATGCGTAACCGACATCGAGCAGCGAAGGAGAGCGGCGATGCGTCCACGCTGCACCGAGCGAGACCTGTTGTTTAGTGCTGCGTGTGTCGAGAAATCCAGCGGCGGGATGATGGCAGCTCGAACAGGCTACTTTGCCCGGCGTGCCCCGCATGCCAAGGCCCGATGACACGAACGCACCGTCGTGTTCTTCGGCCAGCAGCGCGCCGGAAAAGCGTGTGTCAAAAAAAAGACGCTGCCCCAACAGCGCAGCGTCTGGATCATCTGCCCAACGATTAGTTACGTCGGCAGCAACGTGCGGAAACGGCCGGGGTGACAGTGCCGAGAAGATCTTCGCGGTAGAGAAACGAGAGGCAAGAGACGGCGCGACGTCTACGCGTCCTTCCGCTCTTGCATCGTCCTTCGTCGTGGGTGCAGCCCAGCCGCACCCACTGCTCACTACAATCGCTACGGCGCATAACAGGCCGCGGTATCCGGCGCGAATAAGCTCTTGCATTTTGGAATGCACGGCCGCTCGTGTTAATGCTGAATCGAGATATCGACGTTCGAGATGCTGTCGAGATCGGGAGTTGCCGTGCTCGCACTCTTGATCGAGATCGAGTTGATCCCGAATGCAGCTCACTCAACGACACCGGAATACTCATCGAACGAATTCTCCAGTTGCCGGGGTTGCCCATCGGATCCTTGACCACGTGCCAGGCATTGCCGTTAAGACTGTAGGCGATGTCGAGCGTCGGAAACACGTTGAAGTTCAAATACGCCTTCGTGGCACCAGTCAGGTCGACGTTGGAAACCGACATGGTGGCCGGTGGCGTAATCGGAATCGCGGACGCGCTTGCACCCTCCGCAACTTTGACCGGCAGCGGAACGTCATAGCCACGCAGCGCGTTGATGACGGGTCCATCGAAACCGATGTTGTCCCAACGATAGGTCTGGCTGGGCGTCGTACCCGGCTGATTTGAACCCGCCGGGCTCTTCCGCGCGTTGTAGTGCGTGTGCTGGAACGAGATATAGCCGCGCGTAAAGTTCAGATTGAGGCCGGTCACGCGGAACACGATACGCAAGCTCGAGGGAACGCCAGCGTCGGACGCGTAGACCTCGGCCATATCCTTACTAATATGCAGCTCGAAGTGATTCAGCTTACTGTCGGCAACTTTGAAGCAGCCATACGGTGCTTTGAACATATCGGTGAACGATATGAGATCGCGCGTGTTGTAATTGTTCGACACGATCGCGGCTGTGACGCCGTTCATCATATTGGCCTTGTTGCAGCCATCCCACCAGTTGGTTCCCTGGAACACCAAGCCAAAGCTGTTGCGCGCGACCGAGTCGACCGAGGGAAAGTTCTGCTGGTAAGGAATTGGACCCGGATCTTCGGAAATCCACATCTCCGTCCACCAGCCGTGACCATCATTGCGCGGGAATATCTTCGCGTCGACGTCCCACACGACGATCCCGGTGCGGCCCGCAAAATCGAACGGCTGACGCGTCATCATCGAGTTGACGTAGATATTGTCACCGCCGTCCTGGATTACTTCATGAAGCTGCTTGGACGCGACGCCTTTACCGTCAACGCCATTGCAGAACTTAAAGTCTTGCAGCACGGCGATATTGGAGAACTGCGATCCGCAGAACGTGGCAGACACGTCGTAACCCGACTGGGTCGAAGCTACTGGGCGGTAAAACGTCTGCCCGTGGTTGTAGCCGACGCCCCAACGCGATACAGCCCATTTCTTTTCATCGAGGTCGCCACCGTTGCCACCGGGCGCAGGTGTTTCGAACGTCTCGCAGAACGCCGCTGATGCGAGTCCGCATCCGGCGGCACCGGAGGGACCTGCGGGCGTGGGAGTTGGGGTCGGGGCCGGAGTCGGACTCGGAGTCGGCGTCGGAATCGGCGTCTGCGCGGGTGTGGGCGTTGGTTTCGGCGCAGGGGTCGGCGTCGGTGTCGGCGTTGGGTTCGGCGCAGGGGTGGGCGTCGGAGTGGATGTCGGCTGCTTGTCGCCGTGATGGTGGTGGTGCTTGTTCTTTTGTTCTTTTATAGCTTTTTTTATAGCTTTCTCTTCTTTTTTTATAGCTTTCTTTTGTTCTTTTATAGCTGCCTTGATCTGCGCTTTAGTAGGCGCAGCCACCTGACACGGATGATCTTGAAAGCTAGTTCCGCACTTGAACATCTCTGCGTTGGCAGCCGTGGCTCCTAGCGCGAGACACGTTGCGACAATTATATTTTTCATTTGCTGACATCCTGGTTGGAGACGCGGTCAGCAAGCGCAACATGTGTGCCCACTATTTCGTGTAATAGGCGTCTGCAATCAGCCGGAGAAAGCTCGCAACGATACTCGGGCGCCCTCCAAATTAGGGCCGGAGAGTGATCTATTTTGCGAGTGTCATACGGCCTGCGCGGCCGCTACGCGTCAGTGGCCTCCTATAAACACGCTCTGCAGGTTGACGCCGCAATTCCGCGAGTGAACGCTTGGCATCGAGATTTTTGCTAACGCTCGTGCGCCGGAATATCCCAATCGCAGCTCCGACGCAGATCCAGCACAGTCTAGATTCGCCATCTGTAATATGTGCGCATCGCGTTGCCCTTGACGGGGACCACAATGGCTAGAAGGCGCATCAGCTCAGGCTCGACGTTTGAAGAACAAATCGGCTATTCCCGTGCAGTGGTAGATGACGATTGGGTGTTCGTATCGGGGACGACCGGCTTCGACTACACCGCAATGTCGATTTCAGAAAGTCTTGTGGAGCAAACGGAACAATGCCTGAAGAATATCGACTCGGCGTTGCGGCAGGCCGATTCGAGCTTTAAGGATGTAGTCCGCGTGACCTATATCCTGCCGAACGGTGACGAGTTTAAAGACTGCTGGCCCATTCTGCGTAAGTACTTCGGCGATGTACGCCCCGCGGCGACGATGATTTCGGCCGGCCTCGCAGACCCACGCATGAAAATCGAGATCGAAGTTACCGCACGAAAGCGTTCATAGCGCGCGCTCGAAGAGACCAAGCGCCGTGGCCCGCTTCGCCTTCATAAGCAACGCGCGCTTATCGCTGCTCGCGCTATCCGCACCGATGGACTCGGTGTTCCGCTCGCAATTGTCCTTAACCCGTTCCAGATAGCTCGCCGCCCTTACACGCAAGTATCGCGCGGTTATTCACCCCTGATGTTGGTCGCCGGATTCGAGCTTCAAGTCGGTCGATGGTGCCCCCCGCACGTTCCTATTCGGTTGCGACGTCGGCCAGCGCGTTGTGCAGTCGTTTGCTCGAATAGATGTCGCCAATCTCTCCACAGATACTCGCGCTCGGCGCGATTGCGTTAGACGGCCTACCAGTTAAGCGCAACCCGAGACCATAAGGCACGGGCGGCCTGCGACCGAGGTCAAACGGGTGGGGACTTTGCGGTGCTCACCCGGGGTATTGAATGAATCGGCGTTACGGTGGATTGCGACCCGCAGACTTTGCATCGATGCACGCAGACGGGTAAACCAGTGCGGCGAACGGCGCGCCACTTTGATCACGGCTCGCTCAAGTGCAGTTGCTACCGTCAGGCCGTTGCCCGACTCGAGCGAGTCGCCGGGCGCAAGAATGAAATCGCATGGATCGCCCTCGCGGGTCACCCAAACCACGCCGGACAGACAAGCAATCCGCGTATCGCGGCGCTTAACCCGGAACGAATCGTTGGCCTGCAGTGTAATCATGGCAAAGCTCCTCGAGAAAGACCGATCAATTCCCGCAAGGAGATTCGCAAGGTCCGCGCTCGCATGCAGGAGAGCGGACTTTACGCAGCACGAGCGAAGCCGTAACTAGGGCAAAACTGAAATGGTTGTAGGGGTTGCCTGACAAATTCCGTTCTGCTCGTACCAATCCGCACAAGCAAGAACGATCGCCGCGCATTAGCCGGTCGATCGCGCCGCTACGCTATCGCGGGACTTTCGCACGCCGCGTTCGCCACCGGTCATCCACATTCCAAGTAGCGCGAGTGCCGCGACCAGATAGACGAAGCCGCCCGGCACCCACATGATCAGTCCGCCGATCTGCTGATCTTCGAGTGGCGTCAGACCCCAAAGCGGCGCGGTGTCGCGATACGCCGGATACCAGGCGGTCGCCGCAAACGTGAGCAGCGCACCCAGTAATGCGCTGTGCACGCCTGTGGTGAAAACGTAGATGACCGCGGTGCCGTAGTGCAGCCCACCGGCTCGCGCGCGCAGCAGCGCCCACCAGAACAGCAGCGCGCTGATGAAAAAACTCAGATGCTGAGCCGTGTGGATCGCCTCGCTGCGCAGCGCCGCTTGAAACAGCGCAGGCACGTGCCAGATCCACAGGGCCGCTGCGTGCACGATCCAGGCGAGCAGCGGGATGCTTAGTACTCGCACCGTCGCCTGTAAGCCAGTGACGCTGCAGAAAGTCGCGGCAGGCCGGCGCCAGCGCGTCGGCAACGCCCAGATAAACGGGCCGAGCGGGCGACCGAGAATGAGCAGCGGTGCCGCCAGCAACATCAACACCTCATGTTGAACCATGTGCGCCGAGAACAGCGCACCGCCGAGCAAGTCGAGCGGCGACAGCAGCGCGAATACCAGCGATGACCAGCCCAGCCAGAAAGCGCTAACCTGCCATCTGGAAATTCCTGCGCCCCGGGTGGACTCGCGCCATAGCCGAGTGACACCCGCGAAATAAAGCGAGCCGCTCGCGCCGAGCAAAATCCACAGCCACACCTCGCCGCTCCAAGCATGCCAGAGATCGTGCGGCGCTAACGCCTCGTCCACGTGAGCGCGCGCCGCATCGGATAAAGCGATCAACGGGCGGCGTAACAAATTCGTCGGAACGTGGTCACACGAGTATTCGATTTTCAGTTCAGATATGGCCAGTTTAGATCCGGTCTCGCCATGCCGATGCAGTCGTGATAGCGGCAACTGCACAACTTCAGACGGATCAAACCGCGCGTAGTTCGGCGCGTGGTGACATCCGTTGCGCAACTCAAGCGCGCCTCGCACGAATGAACTACGAGGCTTGCGGATCGGCGCTACCATACAAGCATCTACTGCAGGCAGCGGGCCGGTTTTGAATCGATCGTCGCAAATCGATCGACCCCCTCGCAGCCGCAGCCTCCCGGAATTTCTCTTCAGATCCGAATCATCAATATGCTCAATCCCGGCCCGCGCACCATCCATCTGAAAGACTACACCCCACCGCCGTTTCTGATTTCGTATGTCGATCTCGATATCGATCTGCAGGACGACTTCGCGCGCGTTACTGCGAAGCTGACGGTTGCCCGCAACCCGGCTGCGAACGATCCGCGCGCGCCACTCATGCTCGACGCTGACGAGCTCGAACTAGAGTCGGTGTCGATCGACGGCACGTTGCTGCCGACGACGCGTTATGAATACGACGGCACGCATCTAACGCTTGCGAGCGTGCCGGATCGCTTCGTGCTGACTACGGCATGCCGCATTCGACCGCGGCACAATACCAAGCTGATGGGCTTGTTCGCATCGAAAGACGGGTTCTTCACCCAATGCGAAGCGGAGGGGTTTCGGCGCATTACGTTCTTTCTCGATCGCCCGGATGTAATGGCGCGCTATGTCACGACCATCCACGCCGACCAGGCGACGTTTCCGGTGCTGCTCGCGAACGGCAATCAAATCGACAGCGGCCCGGAAGCGGGTTCGGATGGAAAACGGCATTGGGCGCGCTGGGAAGATCCGTTCCCGAAGCCTTGCTATTTATTTGCCATGGTTGCCGGCAAGCTCGACAAGCTGGAGGACACGTTCGTAACTTCGTCGGGCCGCACGGTGACGCTGCAGATATACGTCGAGCCGGGCAAGCTCAACCAGACGCCGTTCGCAATGGAGGCGCTGAAAAAATCCATGCGGTGGGACGAGCAGGTATTCGGCCTCGAGCTCGATCTCGATCAGTACATGATCGTTGCGGT
>JBDTMS010000166.1:0-7612 GCA_039934195.1 Betaproteobacteria bacterium | reverse complement strand
TGTATGTCGAAGGCCTAGCAATAGACGCGAACGGGCAGCCGATTCCTTATCCCGCTAACGCAGACATTCGCAAGATCATTTTCGCATCGGCGCCGCATCGCGGCTTTGCGGAAGACTACAAAACCTACGAAGGCAACAACTGGGACGATTTCCTGTCCGACACGCCGGCCTTGAACAGCGGCATGGATTACGTCTTGTGGCCGGCGTTCGTGAAAAAGCATTGGTCTGCCGCGCACCCGACTGAATTTGCGCCATCGGTCTGCATCGACGATCCGATGCAGGGCCCGATCTGCACGTGGGACTTCTATGCGATGACGCACGATGCAGTGGGCGGGATCGACTCGTTGCGCGAAATGTTGCCGACGGACGTCTCGGATAATGTGGTACAGCCGTTCTTCGGACCGTACTTATGTAACTCCTATCCCCCATGTATCGGCCCGTATCCGTTCGGCACACCCGCCAGACCGGTGAATCCGCTGTTGCCGGGTTTGAATGCAGCCATCGGTGCGCTGGACACTCGAATCGGCTCAGCAAACCTATATGTGATCTATGGCACCGATCCGAGTCCTGCGAACAGCAGCATAAATGACACCGACGTTGTGTTTGACGTGAAGCCGGGCGTTCGCACGACCCTTAGCGGCTGGGCGAACGGCGAGCCGGAACGTCGGTTCACGTCACGCGGCGGGGATGATTTGATTCCGGACTTCAGCACCAACTTAAAGCTCTTACTGCCTAGCATTCCGGATACGAACGTTGCCGGATTCCGTATCGTCAACGGCCAAGCTAAGTATGGCTTGGCGGGCCCGAATTTCCGCCACAAAGAGATCATGTGGAGTCAGGAACTGCAAACGGTGTATGCGCCGACGTGGCTGGCGGGTCTGGGCCGCATTCCATTCTCCCAACAATATGTGCAGCCGGACGTCGTGGCGGCACTCGCGAGAGGCACGGGCTGGATATTGAGCGGTCAATGTCCGGTCAATCTGTTGCTGACTGATCCACAAGGCAGGCGGGTCGGATTCGATCCGGCCACAGGCGTCAACTACAAAGAAATCCCCACGTCGCTATATGCCGCGCCGAATAGCGAGAATCAATTCATTTACTTCGCCAACCCCCCTGCCGGCACTTATCACCTTAAGTTGAGCGCTTTCGGTGCCGGCAAATTCTCGCTGGGCCTGCATCAGTTTTCGAACGCGAATACGCCACGCCGATGGATGGCAGAAGGTGCGGTCAACACAGGCGACGTGCTCGAGTACGACATCGTGCTCGATCCGACACTGCCTGTGTCTCAGCATCCTCCAATTGCCGATGCGGGGCCCGATCAGACGGTTGAGGCCGCGCCGCCGGCGTGCATGGCTAACGTACAGCTGGACGGTTCGCGATCGAGCGACCCGGACGGCGAAGCGTTGACCTTCGATTGGACGGGGCCGTTTGGATTCGTCACGGGCGCGAGACCTCTCATCTCGCTGCCCATCGGCAGTCACGACATCACGCTGCTAGTTCAGGACGATCAGCGGCAAGGCCGCAAGGCGCACACGCATGTCAATGTGGTGGGGCCGGCGCCGAAGATCGAACTCGGCGCGCAGCCCCCGTTGCTGCAACCGGCCGATGGCAGCATGCGCGCCGTCACCGTTACGGTGAATGTGGCGAGCGTATGCGGCGGCAAAGTAACCTGCCGTATCGTCGACGTCGACAGCGATGAAGGCGACTCGCACGACTGGCAGATCACCGGCGCATTGACGGTGAAGTTGCGCGCGGAACGCGCCGGTGACGGAGATGGGAGAAAATACAAGCTGCGCATCGAATGCAAGCTGCCGGGCGCGGAAACGATTTATCGAACCGTCAACGTAAAGGTGCCGCCGCCTGGACGAATTCGCGGTAAAGGCGACGTCACCGACGATGGTTATCTGTACAAATTCGACTTCGATGTGTGGGAAAGCCTGCTTGGCAAAGACAACGGTAAGGTCAATCTCGACATCACGAAACCGGTTTCGACGAAGGATGCCAAATCGCAGTCGACTGACAAATTCCGTTCGACGCGGGTCGACAGCGTGATCTTCTCGAACGACGACGACTTCGAACCGGGTAGCAACCTCAAGGTCGACACCGTGAAGGCATACGGTGTAGGCATGTGGAACGGCAAGTCTGGCTACACGTTCGAGATGAAGGCGACCGACACCGGCGAGCCGGGGCCCAATCGCGATTACCTCAAGCTCGAAATACGCGACCCGCAAGGCAAGCGCCTGGTGAGCATCGACGAGAAAATCGACGGCGGTAATAACCAATCGGTGAAGCCGCCGAAATAACCGACGTTAGGTATGGCATAGAAAAAAACGCGCGGACCTCTGCGCGTTTTTTTTGGCCGCGAGCATGCAATGCATTGCGAGCGAAACGACATGCTCGCTGCTGTCCCGACCAAGATTTGATCTGACGGACACGCCGACTATGCTGATGGGGTTGTCGACTTTGTCGGCGAGATTCGATCCAGTTGCTTATCGTGAGCCAACGTGGCGCTTTCGATAAAAGTCTGCAACGAGGATCGGACGCTTCGAACAATCACAACACTGCGACTGTCCGCGCGACCTCATGTTTCCCACGTGAGCGATCGCAATTGATGTTCGCAGCGATGCGGGCGATGGACGTCGGTGGTCGTCATCGTGCGCACGCTATCTACATTTCCCTCCAGGCTTTGGCCCAATGCAATCTGTCTAAGAGTTTCGCTCGCTCGCGCAAGAAATCCACGTTCGTCTCGGTGTGCCGCAGCGTTTTCTAGAAACTAAAATTTCTTCTTCTGTAGCACTAGATAACAAAGTCTCACTCGAGGTTCGCGTAGGTTTTGAATGTCAATACGCACCCCGACAAGCACTTGTATGACGCGCAGTTAGGAAGCCCAAGAAAGCGTTGACACGTCATCCGCTGTCCGACATTCTTGTTGCCGTTCAGCGACGTTCGTTAGCCCATCTGAAGCCTGGTCGATATCGTGTGGCTGGCGAAGCGGCGACGTTAGAGCGTAAAGACAATCGCAAGACTAAAAAAATGCGAGCTTGCGACGATCAATGGTGGAGCAGCTTAGGGTCCGGCACCTTGTACCGATGACCCCGAAAGGAGCCAGGGTGCATTTCATAGCGTTATTTCTAAGGAGCTCACTATGCATGGGCTTCTGCATAGCATTACTGTCGGAGACGTCTACTGTTATGGCTACCTCGTACGAGCTTGTATTCGACAAATCATTCCGACCGGACGGGCCCATTGAAGCGCGGTCCAATTCCCTTCTCAAGACTGCAGATGGTAATTTTGTACTTGTTGGGCAGGTACTGAAATGGGAAGGATTCGCGACGAAAGTGAGTTCAACAGGTCAGCCACTTTGGCGGCTCACTATCGATGGCGTTGCTGGATCAAAGCACGTGTTGATGGGGGCGGTGGACGCTGGGCGCGGCGCGGCGCTGCTAATCGGTGAGACCAATTCGAGCGATGTTGTTCGGAGTGAAACGCAGTCTTCATCGTCGCCCACCAGGCTTACTACCGCGGGTCTTGTAATCAAGCTGGATCCTTCTGGCAAGGTCCTGTGGAAGAAGTCATACGGAAAACTCGAAGATCGAGTTCATTCATCGTTTGCTTGCGGCGTACGACTTAGTGACGGATATCTGCTCGTCGGTGCAACGACAAAGCACTGGCCGAATCAACCAATTGGGGGTGGCGTTTACCCAATACCCCAGCTCTGGATCGTCAGGCTCAACGAATTCGGGGAGATGCAATGGGAGGCGAAGATTGCGCAAGATGGATCGGATGTCTTGAACGCGCTTTATCTTGATAGCCGGGCATGTTCTAACCCGCTCGTGGACGTGCACGGAAACATCACACTCGCAGTCGCCATGCGAGGCATGAAGTCACCTATCGGGACGGGCACCAGATCGTGTACGACCTGGACGCCAATATCTCAGTAAGCGACTTGGTGCTCGTGCTGAAGCTGAGCCCAACTGGAACCGAGATCACGCGACTACGCCTAGAGGACGGCGACGTACCGCGCGTTTTTCCAACAAGCGGCGGTTATGTTGTCCTCGACAACTTGCTAACGCCAGGGAACAGAGGGCTGAGGCAGACTTTCCTAGATTTTGATCTGAAGGTCACGTCGCAGCGCGTGCGTGGAGCGAAAACCCACTACATGTATATGGAAGCCGCCAGCGAAGGCCCGCGGGGAGGTTTTCACGTGGCAGGGTACGACATGTCAACGGGTGCTGATCGCGGAAAACCAACTATAAGATACTTGAGTGGAGAGGGCGATTTGTTAGAGGTCAAAATCGAGGGATGGCCTCTGTCTTCCCGTGAGCCGGTCGCGCTCGTCCCTGGGAACAACTTCGCCGAAGCCGTCTTACTACAGCGAGGCGATCGCGATGAAGGGATGATGCTGACCAAGTTGCGAATCTCGAACTAAGACGTACGAAGAAAATTAAAACAAAAAACGGTGAGCTATGGACACGAAATTGGGCGGTTATCTGGCAGCGATCGCGTACGACGATACCGATGAGAAGATTTATAGTGATGTGGCGAAGATTGGCGAGGCCGTGGCACCGGAAGAGTTTGCTTCGTACTGGCGCGTCTTTCCGGCGGGGCGAGTAGGTTACCCGGCGAAAGGTCAGCAAGGGTCATTCACGGTATTCGTCAATGAACAGACGAAGGAGATCGTATTCGCATTCAAGGGCTCGAATACATTTGGCGAATGGGTGGACGACCTTCTAAAAGCGGCCGAGATACCGTAGAGAATGTCATGCGCCCTGCCTTGCAGTTTCTTGATGAACAAATTCTGGCCGTCGCTGAATTCGATTCCTACAAGATATCAGCCGTTGGCCATAGCCTTGGCGGTGCTGAAGCGCAGACATTTGCGCTCGCTGCTCTCGTGGAAGTTGGTCGAATGACTGTTGTTAACGCGTACTACTTCGACTCGCTCCCGGTCTCGAGCAGAAAATTGACTCAGTTGGTCGCGGAACTTCATCAGCAGGACAGCAGTATCCGCTCCGCATCGGACGTAATAGCCTATTACCACGCCCAGCACGGCATCTCGAGCGGCGTTTACTATTCTGGCGAAATTGCTGATTGGAGATTCAGGACGATAGGTGGGGGAACGTACCTAAACGATCAATTGATCGCGATCCCGAATACAACCAATGCTCTAACGGTAATCGCCATGATTGCTGCCAGAGCGGCGTTCGGTCCAGTTGGAATTTTAGTCGCGTTCCTGGGGGTTAAGGGCAACGCTCATCGAATGGCGACGCTGAATGCCGCGATGCAAGGATTGCCTGAAGTCGATGGAATCATCAACGTGAGCGGCGGAGCCAGCTTTCCGGGTTCCGAGACAGAAGGACGAAATTTGGCGCCCGGTACGACTCCGTATGACGGCGCGCACTCTCTCCAGCTCCTTGATGGACGTGTTGTAAAGGAGAACTTCGATGGTTCGGTTTCGGTGGAGCGCCGCAATCAAAGCAACCAGCTCATCAGCATTACCAGCTTCCAAACGGTCGAGACGATCGATGGCATCTTCGCGAGCGAATGGTCGATAACAGGTTATGAAAACGACGGCTCGATCACGACGCAGAAATTAACTCAATCGGATCCCTCGACAATTCGGCTTTCCTATGACTTAAAAGTGGGAGGGCTCGAGCTGAACTTGGGCTATGAGTTCGCAATAGATGAAAAGGCGAGCATGATTTCCGGTCCATCGCAAAATGATCTAGCGGAAAATCAAAGGCGGGCAAAGATCAGCTTGAATCTTGAGTCGTTAGACGACGCGACAAGAGCGAAACAGCTTGTTACGTACGATCTTCGTCTCGCAACTAAGTCTCGCGAGCTCGCCGAAAGATTTGCTCCTGAAAATACCGACATCCAACTCGCGAACACTGATGCGGTGACGGCATTTTTGCAAGATGATTTTGCACGTGCTTTGCAAACGAACACCGTTACGTTCTCTCAATATAAATACTATCGCGACGCCTTAGCAGAAGCGGTAAAGGATCCGGAGTTTGCCTCAATACGTGACATAGCTATTGGTACGCTAGCTCTTATAGATTTCGGGGCTGAGCGGTTAGCGCTAAAAGCCGGGATAGAGCGCAACCCGTTCGACAGCAGTGGCTTTGATCCTGACGCGAATGTGCAGATTGTCAGGACCATTCAGGAACGAGGTAGTCAAACCTTCAGCTTGTACGTGCCGTTTCCTGTTCACGGTAGCGATCAGAAGATAAGGCTTGTTTTGTCGGGCGATGCGGCCGGCGTTGCTCGAATAGTGACGGGAGAGAATTTCCTGACGCCGCTTAACGGCGAAGTAATTCTATCCATCGACATCGGCGAACGCCAAAAAACCTTCAGCCTCCTCCTGACAGGCGATCTTGACATTGACGAGAGCGTGCAGATCTCCGCGACACTTCTCGATGCAACTGGAAATCCAATGCATGACGCCCGAGTCGTCGCAACGCTGACGTTTGATGGCGTTGATGAAGCGAGCGCAGCGCCTAGCATCGCGCGCACCATCATCGGCGATCTACGGCCCGTCGCAACCGGCGGACTGGACGATCTTGGCAACATCATCAGCGACGGCACGCCGCTGTCGAACCGCCCGGACAGATTATTCGACAGCGCGCTGAACGACCATATCGTATCGGGTGGCGGCGGCGACTCGATCTTCGCAACACGCGGCGGTGATGATTGGATCGAAGCGGGCGACGGCGCGGATCTCGTGCAGGCTGGCACCGGCGCAGATCTCGTAGTGGGTGGTGCAGGCGCGGATTTATTGTCCGGCGGTGATGGCGACGATCGCATCTTCGCGAACACTTTCGGCGACATCGAGAATTTCATCAGCGCGGGTCTTACATCGGCAGGAACAACCAATCAAGGCGATTGGTTGGGTGGGGGCGACGGGCGTGACACGCTAGTTGGCAGCAATGAGCGTGATCTGTTAGTGGGCGGCGCGGGCGAGGACTTGTTGATCGGTGGCGCGGGCGATGACGTGTTGCTCGGGGACGGCGAGCAGACGCCGCTCGGGTTCAACTGGAGCGTGACCGAGGTGCAGAACGGCGATAGCTATAGCTACGTCTATGCACAGATCACCGGCGGAGAAGCGCTCGACGGTGCGGCAGATGTCATTCATGCCGGCGCGGGCAATGACGTGGCGTTGGGTGGCGCCGGGGACGACACGATCTTCGCTGAAGGCGGAGACGATAAGGTTTGGGGCGGTGCTGGCAGCGACACCATTTTTGGCGGCGACGGGGATGATTTGTTGAGCGGTGACAACGCGGTTGAGTTTGTCCCCGCCGATGAGCAGGGCGACGACTTTCTCGACGGTGGCGCGGGTAACGACAAGCTCTATGGCAATGGCGGCAACGACACCCTGTATGGCGGTGACGGAGACGATCTTCTCGTAGCAGATAGTAGCGATGTCGCAGGCGGCGACGATTATCTCGATGGCGAGAACGGCAACGACGTATTGATCGGCGGGGGCGGCGAGGACGTCCTCTATGGCGGTTCGGGCAATGATCAGCTGTTTGGCGATGCTGCCGATACACCCCTTGCGCAACAAGGCGATGACGAGCTGTTCGGCGAAGACGGCGATGACACGCTGCTCGGTCAG
>JBDTMS010000165.1:0-7619 GCA_039934195.1 Betaproteobacteria bacterium | reverse complement strand
ATCATGATCGGCTTGTGATAGCCGCGCTGCTCGCCTGCGAGCTTGTGCTCGAACGTGCGAAAGTAGCCGAGTAGATTGGGACGCCCGAATTCGTTGTTGAACGCCGCGCCGCCGATCGGGCCGTCGAGCATGATCTGCAACGCGGATGAGATGCGATCGGGTTTGCCGGGATCGTCGACCTCCCACGGCTGCAAGAATCCCGGCACGCGCAAATGGGAAACGCTGAATCCGGTCAAGCCCGCTTTCGGCTTCGAGCCGCGGCCGGTCGCGCCCTCATCGCGAATCTCGCCGCCCGAGCCGGTGGCCGCGCCGGAGAACGGCGAGATCGCGGTCGGATGATTGTGCGTTTCCACCTTCATCAGAATGTGCGTGTCTTGCGACTTGTATCGATAGCTTCCGTCACCGGCCGGAAAGAAGCGCTCGACTCGAGTGCCCTGCATGACAGCCGCGTTGTCCGAGTAGGCCACCAGCGTGCCTTGCGGATGCTCGGCGTGCGTATGGCGAATCATCGAGAACAGCGACTGCGGTTGCGCAACGCCGTCGATCACCCAATCGGCGTTGAAGATCTTGTGCCGGCAGTGCTCAGAATTCGCCTGCGCGAACATCATCAGCTCGACATCGGTCGGGTCGCGCCCGATGCGCAAGAAGTATTCGAGCAAATAGGCGACCTCGTCCTTCGACAATGCCAGACCGAGACGACGATCCGCGGCCAGCAGCGCGCCCTCGCCGCCCAGCAATACGCCGATGGTCGCTAACGGCTGCGGAACCGCAGCATGGAATAGCGCGTCCGCCTGCTCGAGCGAGGACAGCGTCGTTTCGGTCATGCGATCGTGGATCGAATCTAGCAAGGCTTGGCGCGACGCCGCTCTGAGCTTGGCGAAGGCAATGCCTTCGAAGCGGTATGCGGTGCCGCGCTCGATGCGCTCGACTGCATCGAGACCGCACTGGCGCGCGATGTCGGTGGCCTTGGAAGACCAGGGCGAGAGCGTACCCAGCCGCGGAACGACGAGAACGATGTCGCGGTTCAAATGTTCGTCCGCCCAGGCCGGACCGTAGCTGAGCAACGCATTGAGCTTGGCCTGCTCATCGCGGCTGATCTCGCGCGCGAGCTTGGCGAAGTGCCAGTACTGCGTGCGGATGCCGACGATGCCGGGCAGCGCGGTTTGCGCCTGCTGCAGCAGCTTCTCGAGACGGAACTCAGACAGGGCGCGTCGGCCGGGCAACTCGAGAGTCAGCGACATAAAAGAAGAGCTGAAGATGGAAACCGCGAACGCGAATTATACCCTCGCCGTTGCGCGCACGAATTCCGGACTCGCGCGGATTCACGCTACACTCTTCACCGCTTACCGTTCATCTAGCTTAGCGTTCACCGTTTACCGTTCACCGCTTACCGCTTACCGTTCACCCAGCTTACCGTTCACCAGGTGGTCGCCACGATGTCCCAGCGTTTCGCAGCACTGCCGGCGATTTATTCCAGCGAAGAGATCCGCAGCATCGAGACCATCGCGCAAATCGATGCCGGCAACGAGCCGCTGATGGAGCGCGCCGGCCTCGCGGCTGCCGAGCTCGCGCGCGATCTGCCGATCGACTCGCGCAAGCCGATCCTCATCTTCGCGGGACCGGGCAACAACGGCGGCGATGCGTTCGTGGTCGCGCGTCATCTGCGCCAATGGTGGCACAAGGTCGAGGTGGTATTCGCCGGCGAGCGCGATCGGTTGAGCACCGATGCGGGGCGCGCGTTCGATGCCTGGCGCGCGATCGGCGGCGAGGTGCTCGCGGGTGCGCAGAATACCAACGGTTACGCACTGGTGATCGATGGTTTGTTCGGCATCGGCTTGCAGCGCGACGTACGCGGCGTCTATGCGGAGCTGGTGCGCCAGATCAACGCGATCGAGGCGCCGGTGCTCGCGCTCGACATCCCCACCGGATTGCACGCCGACAGCGGCCGCGTTTTGCATCAAGCAGTGCTTGCCGAGCACACGATAACGTTCATTGCGCTCAAGCCCGGCCTGCTCACCTTGGACGGTCCCGATCAGTGCGGCGAAATTCATGTGCGCGATCTCGGCATCGATGTCGAGCAGCTGGTGCCCCCGCGCGCTCGCCTGCTCACGCCTGATCTGCTCGCGCACGTGATTCGGCCACGTCGCCGCAACAGCCACAAAGGCTCCTTCGGCAATGTCGGCATCGTCGGCGGCGCGGCCGGCATGACCGGCGCCGCGCTGCTGGCGGGGCGCGCCGCGCTAAAGCTCGGCGCCGGCCGCGTCTATGTCGGCCTGCTCGACGCAGACGCGCCGCGGCTCGATCCGATCCAGCCCGAGCTGATGCTCCGCGATGCCAAGGCGGTGCTCGGCATGCGCGATCTCACTTGCCTCGTGCTGGGACCGGGCCTGTCGCGCTCGAGCGAGGGTGCGGCGCGCGTCGAGCAAGGTCTGCGCATGGATATCCCGCTGGTGATCGATGCGGATGCGCTGAGCCTGATCGGCGATACGTCCGCGTTGCAGGATCTCTGCCGCGAGCGCACCGCTGCGACGGTGATGACGCCGCACCCTGCCGAGGCAGGGCGCTTGCGCCAGACTGCGACCGCGGATATTCAGCACGATCGCGTGACGGCGGCGAGCGCGCTCGCCGGCCAGTATCGCGCGATCGTCGCACTGAAAGGCGCGGGCACCGTGGTGGCTTTGCAGGACGGGGCATACTGCATCAATGCTTCGGGTAATCCGGGGCTGTCGACCGCCGGTACCGGCGATGTTCTCAGCGGCATGCTCGCAGCACTGATCGCGCAAGGCGCCGATCCTGTGGTTGCAACGTGCGCGGCCGTGCATCTGCACGGTGCGGCAGCCGATCGGGTCTACACCGACATCGGCGGGCCGGTCGGGATGACGGCATCGGAGCTCCTCAATGCCGCGAGATCGCTGCTCAATGCGGCGATCTACGCAAACATCCCGCCGCTCTGATGATCCAACGATCTGCAAGCGTAGCGTTTGCGAGCAAACCTATCGGCTCAAAGCGTTCACGGTCAGGATGCCGAACACCGTCAAGACCATCGACCCGATCAGATGCGCCGCGATATGGACAGCGGTCCAACCGTACTGACCGCGCGAAAGCAAGGCCACCGCTTCGGCGGAAAAGCTCGAGAAGGTGGTGAGACCGCCGAGAAAGCCGGTTATGACGAACAGCCGCATCTCCGGCGGCAGGCCCACGTGGCGCGTCAGATACTCGATCGCGATCCCAATCAAGTAAGCGCCGATCAGATTCGCCGCCAACGTGCCCAGCGGCATTGACGTCAATATAGAATTGAACGCTACACTCAAAATCCAGCGCAGCCACGCGCCGAGCGCGGCACCAATCCCCACTGCAACGAATCCACTTGCCGACACGAGCGTCTCCACGAGAGTTCGCGCGCATTATAGGCGATGCGCTTGCCGTGCCTCACGTAGGCAGTGCCGCTGTATAGACCTCGTCCAGCACCCGGCTCACGCGCGACCAGCGCGCTGCGTCGGGTGCATCCCGCAGATCGAGCGTATGGATGACACGGCCCTGATCGAACACCACCAGATTCTCGGCGAACATTTCCACGTCGGCAGGATCGTGCGTGATCAGCAGCATCGGCACAGCGAAGCGCGCTTGCGTATCGAGCAGCTCGCGCCGCACGCGATCCCGCAGCAGTGGATCAAGCGCGGAAAGCGGTTCGTCGAGGAGCAGCAGCGACGGCTGTTGAATTAGCGCACGCGCCAATGCGACACGCTGGCGCTGGCCGCCGGATAAGTTGCGCGGATAGCTGCCTGAGAGCGGCTGCAGCTCGAACAACTCGAGAAATTGCGCGAGCCGATCATCGGCGTCGCGCTTCGCGCCGCCGTGCGATCGCGCGCCGAGACTGAACGCGACGTTTTCGGCGACGGTCAGATGCGGAAACAACGCGTAGTCCTGAAACACGAAGCCGACCTTCCGCTCTTGCGGGGTCAGGTCGATGCTTGCGGCCGAGTCGAACCACACGCGATCGCCGATTTGAATGCGCCCTTCATCCGGGCGGATCAAGCCGGCGAGACACTGCAAAGTGACACTTTTGCCGGACCCCGACGCGCCGAACACGACGATGCGCTCATGCTCAGCGTCGAAGCTCACGCGCAACTCGAACGCTCGCCCGTGAGCGCGTAGCGTCTTGCGGATGTCGACGCGAACGTTCATCTCGTACGGCTTGCTCCGCAACGCGCAGCCTGCATCAGAATTTCGGCTCGAGCAAGCGGCCCGACGCGACCAGAATCGTCACGCACACGACCGAGGTGAGCAGCACCAGAAAATTGGCGAGATCGTCCTGCCCCGCCTGCACGGCGTCGTAGACGGCTAGCGATAACGTCTGCGTCTTGCCGGCAATGTTGCCGGCGACCATCAACGTCGCACCGAATTCGCCCATCGCACGTGCAAACGCGAGCATGGTGCCGGCGAGAATTCCGCGCCATGCCAGCGGCACCGTTACGCGAACGAACACACGCAACTCGGATGCGCCGAGCGTGCGAGCGGCATTTTCCAGATGGCGATCGACGCCTTCGAACGCGGCGCGCGCAGATTTGTAGATGAGCGGGAAAGCCACGACCGCAGAGGCCAGCACTGCACCCTGCCAGGTGAACATCAAGGTAATGCCGAGCGTGTCGTACAGCCATTGCCCGATCCAGCCGCGACGTCCGATGAGCACGATCAAGTAATACCCGAGCACCGTCGGCGGCATCACCAGCGGCAGGGTACAGACTGCGTCAAGTATCGCGCGGCCGTAGAACGCGTGTCGGGCAAACACAAACGCCAAGCCCGTACCGGTGATGAGCGCAGCGAGCGTGGCGAAGCTTGCGACCTTCAGGGTGAGCAGTAACGGGACGAGCGCCTGGCCGAACATCGAGTCCTCAATTACCGGACCCGGCCGGCTGCCCTATGACGCGCGCGTGCGAGCGATCAATCGACGCCGATCATCACGCTGCTCGCCTTGATCAAGGCATATACCGACATGCCTTCTTTCAAATCGAGATCTCGCGCGGAAGAGTCGGTGATGACCGATACGATTTCGACACCGGGCGCCACATGGATCGAGACTTCCGCCCCGACCGGTCCATGTACGATTTTGGTGATCTTGCCTTGCAAACGATTGCGAGCGCTGATTTTCATCTCAATCTCCTTCGACCACAAGTCATGCGGCATGCATTCGTCAGATCATCCGCCGGTGCGTCCCGATCGATTGCGCCGAGGCGCGTGCTGACCTCAAGGCTTCGCTGCCGCTTGGAAGCCGTACTTAGCGAGAATTTTCTGTCCGGCATCGGAGCGCACATACGCGATGAACGCGAGCGCGCGATTCTCGCTGCCGTACCCCTTCACCGCAGCGATAGGATAGACGATCGGCGTTTGCGTCGGCACCTGCGCGACGGTGCGAACCGGCACCGGCGAGACGCTCGCGTCGGTTGCATAGACGAAGCCTGCCTGCACCTCGCCGCGAAATACGTAGTCGAGGCTTTGTCGCACGTTTTGCGTATAAACGAACTTCGGCCCGAGTTGGGCCCACAGGCCGGCTTTCTCGAGCGCAGCCTTTGCATAACGGCCGACCGGCACGCTATCGGGATTGCCTAGTGCGATGCGTTCTACTTCGGGCTTGCCGAGATCGGCCAAGCTTTCGATCGTCACCGTCGATTGCGCCGGCGCGACCAGCAGCAAACGATTGACGGCGAAGTCGGCGCGCGAGTTGCGAACAATAAGATTTTGTTTGCTCGCACGGTCCATGGTTTCCTGATCGGCTGCGGCAAACACGTCAACCGGAGCGCCGCGCGCGATCTGCTGCAACAGCTGACCGGATGCGCCGAAGTTGAACAAGATACGAGTTCCCGGCTTGTCCTTCTCGTAGCTCTTGCCGATTTCCTGGAATGCGTTGGTCAGGCTGGACGCGGCAGACACCATCAAATCCGCCGCAGCGGCAAACGATGCGATCGACAGCGACGCCGTGAATACGATCGCGCGCGCAAATGCGCCGACTGCGATCCGCGCTGCGCTAGAAATCGATTTGCGCGCGTGTGGTGATGGCGTTCTCATAGTCTGTGGTTTTTCCGTTGACGACCACCGGAGTATCGAACTTCGTGTGGATCAGATTCAAAACGATGCGCGTATACAGATTGGGCTGCCACTTGAGGCCCAAGGTCAGCGCCTGCGCCTTGTTGGTGCCCTGCGTGATATTGGGGAAATTCGCGCTGCTACCGGGGCGGCCGGTGTTGACCGGGTTGCCGGCATTGAAGCTAGAACCATCGAACCAGCTATAGCGTGCGTTGAGCTCCCACAAGCCCCACGCGCCGGCTTCACGCCATGCGAAGTTGTTGCGCGGACGCGGCCGCACGAACGTCCCCTCACGATAGAAATCCGAGTATGACTCGCCGGTCAGCACCCAACCCAATGTCACGTAAGCTGCTTTCAGTGTCCGCGCGAAGTCGACCGGCGCACCGGGTGAGCTGGTTGTGCCGGAGTAGCGCACCTCCGCGTAGTCGCCCTGGATCTTGTACGACTTATAGGCGAGTGCGCCCTCCCAATCGACGATCGTGCGGTTGATGTTGCTCACGTTGGCACCGGCTGAATCGAACGCTGCCGGAATGAAGAAAGTCAGGCCGCGCGCTTCGGTCTGGACGCTCGATGCGCGATACGGAATCGTCGGACTGTTCACCGCGCTGCCGCGTTTGTAGGTACCGCCGAAGTGCAGCACGGTGTTGTCGAGGCCGAACGTCTGCGCAAAGTTGTTGACCACGCGCACCGTGTAGTCTTTGCCGTCGGACTCTGCTTCCTGCAGATTGCTTTGCGACTCGTCGATCGCCTGACCGGTGCCATTGGTTACTGCTGCGCTGTAGAACAAGCCCTGCACCGGCTCGCCGAACGTCATTACGCCGCGGTCGTAGACCAGACTGCCGAACAGATTCTGCGTGAATGCGCGCTCCATGAAGTCGGTTTGCAGATCGAGCATCGTGTTGTCCAGACCGATGAACGGCTTGAACTGACCGGCACGAAATCGGATGCCGGGCCGAAACCAGTTGAAGTCCACATACGCGAATGTGAGGATCGGCGTGGCGGTCGCGGTGCTCGGATTGGTGTTCTGATTGGCGAATTCTTCTTCGACGAAGACGCCGTAATCGTCGAGCACCGTCGCGCTCAAGCCCATCCGTGCGCGACGAATGCTGAACGTATTTGCGTTGGCAAAGTCCGGCGTGTACGCGCGGAAATCGCCCTGAGCCCGGCCGCTCACCTGCAGACGCCAGCGGCCCCGCGGATCTTCGAACACCAATCCAGGGCCGAGGTAGGCGCGCACGCCGGCTTGATCGGCTTTCGCATCCGTTGCAGCGGCCTGCTCTTTCACTTCGGCAACTTGGCCCTTCAGCTCGGTGACTTCGGTTTCGAGTTGCTTCGACGGCACGGCGCGTTGCGTCTTGGCTACGTCGCCGCGCAATTGTTCGACCTCGCGCAGGATCGCGTCCATGCGGCGCTCCATCCGCTTCAAGCGATCTTCCGCCGATTCTTGATCATCCTGCCCCAGGGCAGTGCCGGCCAGCACCGCCAGATAACACGCCGCGCCCACTCGCAACGCCGACTTCGGCCGTCGTAGTTTGTCC
>JBDTMS010000164.1:0-7642 GCA_039934195.1 Betaproteobacteria bacterium | reverse complement strand
CCATCGCGCAGTATCCGGAAATCGCACCGCCGGTCGTCACGGTTCGCGCGGTCTATCCCGGGGCATCCGCGGAAGTCCTCGAGCAAACCGTCGCCGCACCGCTGGAAACGCAGATCAACGGCGTCGAGCACATGCTGTACATGAGTTCGAACTCCAGCTCCGATGGCACCGTTGAAATCAACGTGACGTTCGACATCGGCACCGATGTCGATCAAGCCGCGATCAACGTAAACAACCGCGTGAAGCAGGCCGAAGCGCGCCTGCCGCAGGAAGTGCGGCGTCAAGGTGTAACGGTCGACAAGAACTCATCGTCGTTTCTGCAGGTGCTGGCGTTTTATTCGCCGGACGCGACGTTCGACGATCTCTACATCAGCAATTACGTCACGCTCAACATTCTCGATACGATCAAGCGTATTCCGGGCACCACCAACGTCCAGATTTTCGGTGCCAAGGATTACGCGATGCGCATCTGGCTGCGGCCCGATCGCATGACGCAGCTCAAGGTCACCACGGCCGATCTGAATCGCGTATTGAACGAGCAGAACGCGCAGTTCGCCGCCGGTAAAGTCGGTGAAGCGCCGACCGGCGGCCCGCAGGAATTGGTGTATAGCATCACCACCAAAGGCCGCCTCGCCGAGCCGAAAGAGTTCGAGAACATCATCATCCGGGCGAATCCGGATGGTTCGTCGCTGCGGCTGAAAGACGTCGCGCGCATCGAGCAGGCGTCCAAAGACTACAACTTCATCGGCCGCGTGAACGGCAAGGAAGCCACCCTGATGGGTATCTTCTTGCAGCCGGGCGCCAACGCGCTGGATGTGGCGAAGGAAGTCAACAACACGATGCAGGAGCTGAAGGGGCGCTTTCCCAAGGGCTTCACGTACTCCACACCTTACGACACCACCCGCTTCGTACAAGTATCGATTCGCGAGGTGGTCAAAACCCTGGTGGAAGCCATGGCGCTGGTGTTCCTCGTCGTGTTCCTGTTCCTGCAGAATTGGCGTGCAACGTTGATTCCATTCGCCGCAGTGCCCGTGTCGTTGATCGGTACGTTCGCCGGTCTGTTCCTGCTCGGCTATTCAATCAACACGCTCACGTTGTTCGGCATGGTGCTCGCCATCGGTATCGTCGTCGACGATGCCATCGTCGTGCTGGAAAACGTCGAGCGCATCATGCACGAAGAGCATCTGCCGGCGCGCGAAGCTGCCATCAAGGCGATGAGCGAGGTGTCCGGTCCGGTGATCGCGATCGTGCTCACCTTGTGCGCGGTATTCGTGCCGATCGCGTTCCTCGGCGGCCTGACCGGCGAGCTCTATCGCCAGTTCTCGGTGACGATTTCCATCGCCGTCGTATTGTCCGGCATCGTTGCGCTGACCCTGACCCCGAGCTTATGCGTGCTCATCTTGACGAAAGAGCACAGAACGCCGTTGCGCTTCTTCACCTGGTTCAACGACTGGTTCGCGCGCGTGACCGGCCGCTATGCCGACGGCGTTGCGTGGATGATCCGGCGCGGCGCGATCGGACTGATTCTGTTCGTCGGCATGGTCATCATTGCTGCCGGCCTCTGGCGCGTGACGCCGGGCAGCCTGGTGCCCGATGAAGATCAGGGCTACTACATCGGCGTGGTGTTTTTGCCGGATGGCGCGACCTTACAGCGGACCGACAAAGTGGTCACGCAAGTGGTCGAGCAGATTCGTTCAAATCCCGACAATGAATATGCAATCGCCTTTACCGGCCTCGATTTCATCGGCGGGGGCTATCGCAACAACGCGGCGACGATCTTCGTTACGCAGAAGCACTGGGACGAGCGCAAGTCCGACACCAAGCAACTGGTCGGCGAGTATTTCATGAAAACCGCCGGCATCAAGGAAGCGCTAGTCCTGGCGTTCGGCCCGCCGCCGATCTTCGGGCTCGGCAATTCCGGCGGCTTCGAGTTCTATATCCAGAATCGCGGCGAAGGCGGACCGGCGCGTTTGTCCGAAGAAATGCAGAAATTTCTCGGCGCGGCCAATAAAGATCCGAAGCTCGGCGGCGTGCAATCGCTCTGGCGCAGCAACGTGCCGCAACTCTCGGTCGATGTCGATCGCGAAAAAGCCAAGGCGCTCGGCGTGCCGCTCAACGATCTATTCGACACGTTGTCGGCGACGCTCGGCTCGTATTACGTCAACGACTTCAACCGCTACGGTCGAACCTGGCAGGTGCTGATGTCGGCCGAGCCCTCATTTCGACGCAGACCCGATTCCATCGGCGAGCTCTACGTGCGATCGGACAAAGGCGCGATGGTGCCGGTGAATGCCTTGGCGACGGTGCGCTATACGTCTGGCCCCGACTCGCTCAATCGCTTCAACAATCTTCCCGCCGTGAAGCTGCTCGGCCAAGGCGCGCCGGGCGTTTCATCCGGTCAGGCCATAGCGGAAGTAGAGCGGCTCGCGAAAGAGACGCTGCCGGCCGATTTCAGCTACGACTGGGGCGGCGCCTCGTTCCAGGAGAAAAAAGCGAGCGGCACGTCGGCAATCGCGCTCGGTCTTGCGGTGGTGATGGTGTTCTTGATTCTCGCTGCGCAGTACGAAAAGTGGTCGTTGCCGCTGTCGGTTTTGATGGCGCTGCCGTTCGGCACGTTCGGGGCGCTGGCGGCGATCTGGCTGCGGGGCTTGACCAACGACGTCTACTTTCAGATCGGCTTGGTCACCTTGCTCGGCCTCGCTGCGAAAAATGCGATCTTGATCGTCGAGTATGCCTCGCTCAAGTATCACGAGGGCTATTCGCCTTCCGCCGCCGCGCTGGAGGCCGCGCGGTTGCGATTCCGCCCGATTTTGATGACCTCGCTGGCGTTCATCCTCGGCGTATCGCCGCTGGCGTTCTCGCATGGTGCGGGCGCGGGCGCGCGAGTTTCGGTGGGAACCGGCGTCATGGGCGGCATGCTCGCGGCGACGTTTCTCGCGATCTTTTTCGTGCCGATGTTCTTCAAGCTCATCACCGATCGCCATCTGACCGAGAAGCGATCCACCGCGCAAATTCGCGAGGAAGTCGCGCAGCACCGTGCCGAAGGCGATCGCGAGATTGCAGCGCGCCAAGCGCAAGCAGACAGCCAGGGCGGAACGCGAGGAGACGACCATGTTTAAGCGACTTGCTGGTGCACTCGTCGTGCTCGCCGTTGCCGGCTGCGCTTCGGTCGGACCGAATTACCAGCGCCCTAAAACCGATGTGCCGGAAGCCTGGCCTGGCCCCGCGACGACTGCGGTTCCGCTGCAGTGGTGGCATGCCTACAACGACGACGTCCTCAATAAGATGGTCGACGAAGCGATAGCGCACAACGCCGATCTCGCGTTGGCGATGGCGCGTGTCGACGAAGCGCGCGCACAAGTCACCATCACCCGTGCGAGTCAGTTGCCCGAAGTCAGCGCGAATGTCGGGGCCACGCGTAATCGCATCTCCGAGCAGAGCGCGCTCGCGTTCCCCGGCGTTCCGACCAACTACAACGACTACACGGTCTCACTCAACGCCGCGTGGGAAATCGACTTCTGGGGCAAGTATCGTCGCGCAACCGAAGCCGCACGCGCCGACTTGCTCGCGGCGTATTGGAATCGCGATGCGGTCCGCTTGTCGCTCATTGCTACTGTGGCGCAAAGCTACTTCAATTTGCGCGCCCTCGATGCGCAGATCGAAGTGACCAGGCAGACCATTAAATCGCGGCTGTCGACGCTCGACCTGCAACGTTTGCGGCTCAATGCCGGGGTGTCGTCGCAGTTCGAAATCGATCAGCTCGAAGGCGAGACCGCATCGGCGCAGGCACTGCTGCCCTCGCTGGAAGCGCAACTCGCGCAGCAGGAAAACGCGCTCGGCGTCTTGCTGGGCCGCAGCCCGCGCGAGCTTGTCGGCGTCACACCGGAACGCGGCAAAGAGCTCGCCGCCTTGACGGTGCCGCCTGCGGTGCCAGCCGGTTTGCCCGCCGAGCTTCTGCAACGCCGTCCGGATTTGCGCGAAGCCGAAGAGCGGCTAATCGCGGCCAACGCGCGCATCGGCGTTGCGCGTGCCGCGTACTACCCGTCGATATCACTTACCGGCGTGCTCGGCGTAGAGAGCGCGATGCTGTCGGACCTGTTCAAGTCGACTGCGATTTATTGGACGCTCGGTGCCGCGGCGGCGCAAACCGTGTTCGATGCCGGCCGTACCAAAGCGCAAGTCGGTGTGGCTACCGCGCGCCAGAAGCAGTCGCTGGCGCAGTATCAATCCGCTGTGCAAAACGCATTTCGCGATACGCTCGATGCGCTGGTTGCGCAACGCAAGGCGCGCGAATCGCTGGAAGCGCAGCAACGCCGTGTCGCTGCACTCACCAACGCGCGCAAGCTGGCGCAACTGCGCTACGAACGCGGCATCTCGAGCCAGCTCGATCTGCTCGACGCAGAGCGCGGCCTGCTCGATGCACAACTGAACCAGGTAACCGCGCAGCGCACTGAGTTGGCTGCCAGTGCCGATTTGTACAAGGCGCTCGGCGGCGGCTGGGCAGAACTGGAGATCGAACCGGACAAGGCAGCAGACGCACGCTGAGCGGTTGCCCGCAGCGTTACGCGCGTCATGACTTGTTTGCTTAGAGATTGATTTCCGCCCACACCGCGGCGTGGTCGGATGCCGCATCCTCCGACTTTTTCACCTCGGGGAAATGCGGCCACAAGGTACCGGCCACCCCGCCCCACATGCCGCGCCGCTCATAGCCGCCGGCAACGACCAGGTCGAATAATTTCGGCGACAACAATATGTAGTCGAATTTATTCGACGGCGTGCAGCTTCCGTACGTCCCGGCGCGGCCGCCGTTCGCGAAGCTCGGGTGTTTGCTGATGTCTTTCAGCACCGATGACTGCCGCAGCAACGGCGTCAACGGCGAATTGTCCGGGCTCTCGTTGAAATCGCCCAGCACCACCACCAGCTCATCGCCGTCGTGCAAGTGGGTATCGACGATCTCGCGCACGCGCCGGGCCTGGCGTTCGCGTTTGGCATTGTTCGCTGCCTGCGATCCGTAGCCTTTGCTCTTCAAGTGATTGACCAGCACCCACAGCGTCCCACCGGCCGGCAGCGCCAGCTCGTATTCGGCGCAATCGCGGCTGAAGATCGTGCCGGCGGGGTCTTGATCGAACACATGCGTGCGAATGGAGACGATCGGATGCGTCGTCCGGGTCAAGATGCCGACGTCGATGCCGCGCTCATCATTGCCGTCGATGACCATGGTTTCCTGGAACGGCGCGCCGCCGACCGAGGGAATCACCGTTTCGTTGAAGAGACGCAAGGTGGTGCGGTCTTCAGCTTCGACTACGCCGACGACATCGGCGTTGAGCGCCGCGATCACTCGGGCGGTGTTTTGCGTCGCCGCTTCCTTCACCGGTTCGGTCTTCAGCTCGGCCCAGCCGATCCAGTCGCTGCGCCCGGAGGCAACGATCTCGACCGTGCCTTTGGAGCGCCTGATGAGTTTGCCGCGAATCTCGCGCAGGATCAGCAGCCGGCCTTCGCCGCTCTTCAACATGCCCTGCTCCTCTAGCAGCTTCAGTATCTTTTTTTTATCGGCGCTGGTGTACACCGGCTTGTTGAACAGGGTGTTGAGCGCCTGATGCGCTTCGAGCGCCGGGCGGCCTTCTTTCCAGCCGTCCAAGTTCATAGCTTTGACGCGCGCGAACATGTTCTCCACGTTGAAACTAACGATACGCATCGGCGATCCTCCCAGGTTATCGCGTCAGAATAAGCGCGGCCGCCGGCCGGGCGTATATGCCAAACGCTATACCTCTGCAGTTGCACGGCCGCGGCGTACTGCATTGGCTGAAGCCAGCCGCTATCTATCCGTAACGATGTAGCACGTCATGCGGGTAGATGCCCTAGACTATTCGCGCGCAATGCCACCAACGCAGCCGCGGCGGATCGATCATCTATGTCGAGTGGGCATCTCTTTTTAAGCTACAGCAGCCGCGACCGCAGCAAGGTGCGTTCGATCAAGACGCGGCTAGAAGCCCGCAATGTCCCGACGTTCTTCGACGAGAACAATCTTCGCGCAGGTCAGAATTGGCCGCAAGCGCTCGAGCAGGCGCTCAGAGATTCGGTCGGGGTCATCGTATTCGTCGGTCAACAGATCGGCAACTGGCAGTGGCCCGAAATCGGATTTGCTCTGGACCGGCAGGCGAGCGAGAAAACGTTTCCCGTCATTCCCGTCCTGCTCGAAGGCGCTGACACCAGCCGTTCGTTCCTGTTTCTCAACACTTGGATCGACATGCGCGGCGACGGGCTCACCGACGACGCGATATTCGAGAAATTGATCGACGCAGTTCGACACCCTGCGGTCCAGTCCGCGCAACCGGCGCAACTCGAATTCAATCCGTATCGCGGCTTGGAATTTTTCGATGAGCCGCATGCCCCGTTCTTCTTCGGCCGCGAAACCTTCATCGACGATTTGTATCAGCGGCTCACGCACGCGCGGAAGAATTTCGTTGCCGTCATCGGCCCCTCGGGCAGCGGCAAATCTTCAGTGGTGCGGGCCGGTTTGATCCCTCGTCTGCGCCGGCAGCGTCCGCCGAAGGAAACTTGGGACATCGCGGTTTTCACCCCCGGCGATCGGCCTTGGTTTCGCCTTGCAGATGCGCTCGCGCCGCTGCGTTTTCCAGACAAAGCCGATGCCGATCTGGATCTCGAAGTGGATAAGCTCTATCGAGCGTTGGAGGCCGGCAATCTCGAATTGAATTCTTTGCTCGACCGCCTGGTGCAGCGACAGGGGCAGTTCCACCGCCTTCTGCTAGTGGTGGACCAGTTCGAAGAGCTGTTCACCCTCACACCAGCCAACCAGCGGCAGCGATTTGTTCAAGCGCTTACCGATGCGTTGCAAGTTTCGAGAGTCGTCCTCGTGCCGACCTTGCGTGCGGATTTCTATGGGCAGGCCATCGACGCGAGCCGAGCGCTGAGCGATCTTCTCGGCGCTGAGCAGGTCACCCTCGGCAGACTCACGCAGAAGGAACTGCGCCGCGCCATTGTCGAGCCGGCCCAGCGCGCGTATCTCGAATTTGATCCTGGCCTGCCCGAGCTTCTCCTACGCGACGCCGGCAACGAGCCAGGCAACCTTCCGCTGCTGCAGTATGCGTTGCTAGAGCTGTACACACGCCGTCAGGGGAATCGACTGACGAACAGCGCGTACGAAAAAATCGGCGGCATCCGTCAAGCCATCGCCACCTCAGCGGAGGACGAGTACAACAAGCTGACCGACGCACAGAAAGTACTGGCGCGGTCCGTGTTCACTCAACTGGTGCGTCTGGCGCGGGCCGGCGAAGGGCTGGAGGACACCCGCCGCCGAGTATCGGTCGCCTCGCTTCCACAGGAAGCGCAAGCCATCGTTGACGAATTCAGCAACGCTCGCCTACGCCTGTTGGTGAAGGCGGATGCTCGGGTCTTTGCACCGGATGGCGAACGTGCCGAAACCGTATCGGAGCAGGAAACGGTGGAAGTCGCGCATGAGGCGCTCATCCGTGAATGGGACCGGCTCAAGAATTGGCTCAACGAAGATCGCGGATTTTATCTTTGGCGGCAGCGTCTCGATCAGGCACTCAACGAGCATGTCGAACATGGGCGAGATGAAGGTTATCTGCTGCACGGCGCGGCGCTGAAGGAAGCAGAAGGC
>JBDTMS010000163.1:0-7677 GCA_039934195.1 Betaproteobacteria bacterium | reverse complement strand
GAGGATGCCAACGATTGCGACGACAATCATCAATTCAATGAGAGTAAAACCCTTAGCCAATTTCATACAGTGCTCCTTTGCCAAAACGGTGCGAAGTCTATTGAGCCAGCGCCAGATGTCGCAATGCCGTCCGATGGAAGGTGCCGGTCAAGGTATGAGCGGCCTCGCCTTGGCCGACTCAGCCATTTGCCTCCAATGTTTGACGTATCGCGGTGTAACCGCGTAACGCCCGCAAGAGCAATGCCAGTATCGTAGCCGGTCGTGGCGTCGCGGCCATTGGATGGCCGTTAGACATGGTGTCCGCGCGATGTCTATAATTTGTAGCCATGAACCATAGAGTCTTGTCGCGCGATGACTGCGCCGGCGTGCTAAGGGCGTGCGGCGTCAATCCAACGCATCAGCGGATCGAAATTGCACATGCGCTTTTCTCCCGCCAGGAGCATCTGTCCGCTGACCGGATTTTGGCCATCGCTAACGAGCGGCATCCCGAGACTTCGCGTGCGACGGTGTACAACACGCTGAAGTTATTTGTCGAGAAAAGATTGATCCGCGAAGTAATCGTCGATCCCGATCGCGTGTTCTACGATCCGAACACGACACCGCACTATCATATCTATAACGTCGAGACCGGGACTCTCACCGACGTGGATGCAACAGCCGTGCGCGTTGAAGGATTGCCGGCGCTCCCGGACGGTATGGTTACGGAGGGCTTGGATATCATTATCCGAGTGCGCAATCAGTACACGCTGTAAGTCGCGCCTGGCCCATAGCGAGACAGCGCGGATAGAATATTAGCGTCCGGAAAACCGAGCCGGCCGTTTCTCTAAAAACGCCTTCACGCCTTCCTGGAAGTCCGCGCTCTTCCCCATTTCCTGCTGCAGCACGGCCTCGAGAGAGAGTTGTTCAGCGAGCGTGTTTCCGGCAGCGGCGTTCAGCGCACGCTTGATCGACGCATAAGCTTTGGTGGGGCCTTTGGCCAGTCGAGCTGCCAGCTCGCCGGCCTCGGCGGCAAGCTTGTCGTCATCGACGCATCGCCAAATCATTCCCCACTGTACGGCTTGTTCGGCAGTGATCGGCTCAGCCAGGAGCGACAGCGCCATTGCGCGCGCAGCGCCGATCAAGCGCGGCAGAATATAGGTGCCACCGGCATCCGGAATCAGGCCGATTCTGCTGAACGCCTCAATAAATGTCGCGGACCGGGCCGCCAGGACGATGTCGCATGCGAGCACGAAATTGCATCCAGCGCCTGCGGCCACGCCATTTACAGCACAGATTACGGGAATGCTCATCTCGCGCAAGCCGGTGATCAGTGGATTGTAGTTTTGTTCTAACGTGGCGCCGAGATCGAACGCTCCGGTTTCCTCGGACATGACGCGTTCGCTCAGATCCTGTCCGGCGCAAAAGCCGCGGCCGCTCCCGCTGATGAGAAGCGCGCGAACCGTCTCGTCGTCGCGGACTCGTTCGAGTGCAGTACGCAGTTCGACGTGCATCTTCGCGGTAAACGAATTCAGCTTGTCGGGCCGGTTCAAAGTGATGCAGGCCACCCCGTCGGTGATCTCGAATAAAATGGTCTCGAAAGACATGGCAGCGCTTTCTTCGTTGATGGCCGCTCATGATGTACGGCGCGCATCGCGCGCGCAACCCTGCGTCGCACACACGGCAAATTTTTAGGGAACCATGATGGCCTACGAAAGCATATTGACCGAGACGCGTGGAAAGGTCGGTTTGATTACATTGAACCGGCCCAAGGCACTCAATGCGCTCTCCTCGGAATTGATGGGCGAGCTCGGATCTGCTCTTATCGAGTTCGAATCAGATCCGGCTATCGGCGCTGTTGTCGTGACAGGAAGCGAGACAGCGTTTGCTGCCGGTGCGGACATCAAAGCGATGAAGGACTGGAGCTACATGGACGTGTATACGTCGGACTACATCACCGCCGAATGGGAAACGATCACGCGCTGTCGCAAGCCTGTGATTGCGGCTGTTGCTGGTTATGCATTGGGAGGCGGTTGCGAGCTCGCGATGATGTGCGACTTCATTCTCGCCGCGGACACAGCCAAGTTTGGGCAACCCGAGATTACGCTCGGTATCATTCCGGGTGCCGGCGGCACTCAGCGGTTGCCGCGTTTCGTCGGTAAAGCGAAGGCGATGGAAATGGTGTTGACCGGTAGGATGATGAACGCCGAAGAGGCGGAGAGATGCGGGCTGGTCAGTCGTGTGATCCCCGCTGCTCTGCTGATCGACGAGGCCGTGGCGATTGCGCAGAAGATCAGCGAGCTCAGCTTGCCGGTGGTGATGATGGCGAAGGAATCGATCAATCGGGCATTCGAGACGACGTTGACCGAGGGGGTGCGCTTCGAGCGCCGTCTATTTCATTCCTGCTTCGCCACCGAAGATCAGAAAGAGGGGATGTCTGCTTTCTCGGAAAAACGAATGCCGGTTTTCAAGAATCGTTAGACGCTGCGTAGGCAATTGCGCTGTTACTCGTCAGTGGCGGTCAGGCGGTTTGATTGACGTGATCGCTGCGCCTATAATCTGCCGCCTTGGATGCCCTTGGGTTTCCTGAGCCGGTACGCTGCTTTAGCTCAGTTGGTAGAGCAACGCATTCGTAATGCGTAGGTCCTCAGTTCGAGTCTGAGAAGCAGCACCATTCTGTTCACTTCGATTGCCGGTTTCCATCGCCTGGGGTTGCCGCGTTCCATCGCGGGGGTTTGGCGGTTTCCACCGCGGGCTCCGGCGGTTGCCACCGCGCAGACCGACTGGCCCCCTGCGACAACCAAATTGGAGTTCCGCGTTTACGCGCCCTGTTGGACGGCTCGGTACACTTGCATCGTCAATCGATTGGAGACGCTCGTGAGAATTACCGACATCAAGACGTACGCATTGCGAAGCCCGCTGGAGCAGCCGTTCGCATTCTCGCAAGGGTGGGTGCGGCAGCGCTCAGCAACACTGGTGGAAATCTTGACGGACGAAGGGATCAGTGGATGGGGCGAAGCATTCGCCCAAGGTCTCGAGCCGCCGCAGATCGCGGTGGCCGCGATCGAATCCGCGTTGAAGCCACTGCTGCTTGGCCAGGATCCCACCGACACCGAGGTGCTGTGGCATCGCATGTATCACCAGACACGCGACTATGGACGCAAAGGGTCGGTCATCTCGGCAATCAGCGCCATCGATATCGCGCTGTGGGACGTGCTCGGCAAAGTCAGGCAAGTACCCATCTATAAGCTGCTCGGTGGCGCATTCCGTTCGCGCGTCCAGGCATACGCCACTGGGTTTTACCGTATCTCCGGTCAGGGTGAGGCGCAGCGGCTGGGGGAGGAAGCACTGCGCCACTACGACGCGGGTTTTCGGGCGATGAAAATAAAGCTCGGTTATGGACTGGATGATGACTTAGCAGTCATGCGTGAGATCAAGCGCGCACTCGGGGATAACCCCGTTACGCTGATGGTGGATACAAATCATGGCTACGGTGTCGCCGATGCGATTCGCCTGGGTCGCGCGCTCGAGCCATACAACCTGCGCTGGTATGAAGAACCGGTAGTGCCCGAAGATCTGGCGGGTTATCGGGAAGTCAGGCGGGCCGTGGCGATTCCAATCGCAGGCGGCGAGAACGAGCACACCGCGTTCGGCTTTCGCGAGTTTCTGGGTCAGCGGTGCGTCGACATTGCGCAGCCGGACATCGGCTCGGCTGGTGGATTCACAGCCTGCCGCCACGTCATAGCGCTCGCGCAATCGCACGGCGTTCAAGTCAATCCGCACATCTGGGGTTCGGCGATCGCGCAGGCGGCGTCGCTCCAACTCATCGCGGCCGTGCCGATCGCACATCATTCGGTCTTCGCCCAAGAGCCTATTTTTGAGTACGACCGTTCGTCGCATCCGTTTCGCCAGCACCTCACTCAGGAGCCTCTCGCGCAGCAAGATGGATGGGTAGACGTACCTTCGAAACCGGGGCTCGGCATCGAGGTCGATCGCACCGTGCTAGAGAAATATCGCATATAGCGTAGTGGGTATAATCGATCGCAAAACGTCATCCTGAGATTGTCGGCCGTCTGATATGCAAAGAGACCCTGCGATGCAAACAAGAATCTTCTGGGTGTCCCGACGCAAGGCCTTACACCGCTTCGCAGTAATCGCAGGATCAGCAGTGCTGCTGCGTAATCGCGATGCGTGGCCGCAGACACCGAAGCCGATGCCCGCGCCGGGTCTGCAGAAGCGGTCGAAGGAAAAGATCGGATATCGCGATCAACCATATGAAGGGCGCTCGTGCGGCAAGTGCGTGCTCTACGCCGGCGACGGCGAATGCGTCATCGTCGAAGGGAAAGTCAGCGTGGATGGATGGTGTCCACAGTGGACGCCGGCAACGATGGGCCGGCGAGCAGGCTTCGCTTCAGTGTAGAGCGCCCGTTGCAATGCGTGCACTCGGTCGAAGCCCGCTCCCAGCTGAAGCATGAAGTACTGCACCGATTCAAGTATGAAGATTCCTATCGTGTAAGCGCCTGAATCTCCGGTATCGATTTGGATCGCCAGCTGGTGCGGCGGTTGACGCATGCATCGGACGATGCGCAAGCGACCGGGTTGGCGCAGAATCGATCAAGGGGACGGTTTTTTCGCCCGCCCGCGCCGCACAGACTACCCAAAACTGGCTCCCAACTGCGACACCAAGCCGCAACTCGCAGACGTGGGCCGTGCAAGCCGGTTGCAATCAAGATGGAGGAGAAATGAGTCGAGCTTTTGTGAAGGGAGACGACAGCGATATTTCCGGTGAGGAGCTCCCGGAACGGCCGATCAGCCCTGACCCGAACTATGTGACTGCGCAGGGCTTGGCTATGCTGCGGAAAAAGTACGAAGCGCTGCTTACGCGTCACGCAGAGTTAAAGGCCGCGGCCGAGGATTTCGATAAGCCCAAACTGTCGGAGATCGAGCGCGACCTGCGCTACTTTTCGCAGCGGCTGGACAGTGCCAATCTCGTCGACGTCGGCAATGAGCCGCAGGATGAAGTGCACTTCGGCGCCACGGTAAAGGCGCAGACCGGCGAGGGCGATGTGCATGAATTCGCGATCGTCGGCGAAGATGAAGCGGACGTTGCGACCGGCAAGGTGAGCTGGCTTTCGCCGCTTGCCAAAGCGCTGATTGGCGCGAAGCACGGCGACACGGTTAAGTGGCGACGCCCGGCCGGGGATACCGAGCTCGAAATTCTCGCGATCCATTATCCGAAGAATTGATGTTCGGACCGCGAGTCGTCACAACAAACGCTTGGACAACATGTCCTTGACGCGGCAGGAGCCTGCAGTCATGCACGATTTCATCATCAACAACGCAGACATCTACGACGGGCTGGGTAGCGAGCCGGTGCGCGGCAGCGTTGCGGTGCAGGATGGCCGCATCGTCGCGGTCGGAGACATCACCGGCGCAGCGCGCGAAACGATCGAGGCCGATGGGCTGGCGCTAATGCCCGGCATCGTCGATACGCACACGCATTACGACGCGCAAATTACCTGGGACCCACTGGCAAACCCGTCGCCTGCGCTCGGCGTAACCACGGTCATCATGGGCAACTGCGGATTTACCATCGCGCCGTGTAGACCGGCTGATCGCGATCAGGTAATCCGCAACCTCACCCATGTGGAGGGAATGTCGCTGGACGCCCTGCGCGAAGGTATCGCGTGGGATTTTGAAACGTTTCCGCAGTATCTCGACGCGCTGGAACAACGCGGTGTCGGGCCCAACGTCGCCTGCTTCATTGGACACTCGTCAGTACGCACCTGGGTTCTGCGCGGCGATGCAGCCAAGCGTGCGGCGACGCCGAGCGAGGTAACCGAGATGCGCCGTCTGGTGATCGAGGCGATGGAAGCCGGCGCCTGTGGGTTTTCGACTACACGCTCCACGCAACATAACGGTGAGGCAGGCGTCCCGATGCCATCGCGCCTGGCCGACGACGACGAAATGTTGGCGTTGGCGAGCAGCCTGCGCGGCGTCGGCCGCGGCGTGTTGATGATGACGAAAGGCGGCCAGACGACGATGGAATCGATCGAATTACTGGCGCACAGTGCCGGGCGTCCATATCTCGTTGCAGCACTCCTGCACAGCAACCTCACACCGGAGGCGACGTTCGAAGATCTCGCCGACATCAGCGCGGCGCGCGAGCGCGGCGCACGTATGTATGGTGCGGTGTCGGCCTGCCCGCTGACTTTCGAATATACCTTGCATGAGCCGTACGTCTTCGAGGGACTGATCGCCTGGGGACCGTTGATGAAGATGCAAGAGTCCACGCTCAAGGCGACCTTGGCAGACCCGAAGTTTCGTGCTGCCGTGAAAGAAGAGGTCGCAAAGCGCACGCGTCGTCTGTTCAATGGTGAATGGGAGAAGATGTTCGTCACGCAAGTAGCGCGCGATGAGAATCGAAAATACGAAGGCGGCTCGATCCAAGCATTGGCGCAGGCCGCAGACAAACACCCCCTCGATTTCATGCTCGATCTGAGCCTGAGCGAAAACCTCGATACGTTATTCACCGCCACGCTGCTGAATTCGGACGAGGAAGCGGTAGGCAGGATGCTGCGCGATCCGAACAGCATCGTTTCGCTGTCCGACGCCGGTGCCCATCTGACGTTTTTGTGCGATGCCGGTTTTGGCTTGCACTTGCTGGGTCACTGGGCGCGCGACCGCGGTGACCTGTCGGTTTCCGAAGCGGTGCGCAAGCTGACGTCGGAACCGGCCGATCTGTTCGGAATTCGCGACCGTGGCCGCGTCGCAGTTGGCCAGTGGGCCGATTTACTTTTGTTCGATCCGGCCACTGTCGGTCGCGGTACCGCGCGACGGGTGTTCGACCTGCCTTCGGGTGCGTCGCGCCTCACTACCCCGGCGGTCGGCGTTCAAGGCGTGTGGGTCAACGGCCAGCGCATCGCGAGCGCGGACGGTGTGATCGCAAACGCGACCAAGTCCGGGCGCGTCTTGCGCGAGTTCGCTGCGTAGCGTTGTTCGGAAGTCCCAAGGCTGCCCGAGATCGCTCGCCACAGCGAAGGCGCACGCATGACGCGCCTCGTAGCTAGCGAGCACGCGCAGCAGCGGATAGCGCCTCGAGAGTCGCCTCTGCGCCGCAGCTTGCGTGCGCGCGATGCACATGGGGCAAAGCTCGCGTCCTTCGCAGCGCCATCGACGAACATCATCAACGTCTAAGTTGCCGCACTTGCGAACCGATAACGAGGTATCCGCAATGGCGCGGCAAAGCCCAAGTCTCATTCACCAAGGAATGAAACTTGCACCCTTGTGCGCCGAATTCAACCGGCATACATCTCTATTCCAAACCGCAAACAATGACTTGCCGAGTGATGCACGACACTACCCGCAGCCCGTGCGGGGTACAGGAGCGCAGCCATGCTGGGATGGGCTAAAGCCAAGTCGGACCATCCAATGGCCGAGGACAAGGCAGCGAAGGAACTCATCGCCGAACTGCCGACCAACGACCCGTTCAAGACGCTCAGCGATATTAGCCATTGGCTTGAAGTAACGCGGGACGCCGAAGGCCTGAAGCCGCAGCGCATTTTCGAAATTGTGGAACAGTTGGATGCGGCCAGCCGATTGGCGCAACGCAGGCTCGCACAGGAATACGTCGTCAGCAGTCATCGGTTGCAGAAATTCCAGGAGCAACGTATCTGGAGCACGATGACCGAGTTGCTGCGG